>JASFFF010000004.1:0-31030 GCA_050124445.1 Desulfosarcina sp. | reverse complement strand
GCCACCCCTCACCAAGGGTGACCAGAGCCAACACGGCATTGTTGCGGCTGGTGTCCGGTGTATCAAACCGCCGGGTGCCGATCATATGGTCCAGGCTGTTGATGGTGCAGGTGGCGTGAAAAAGCGCGACGGTGGAAATGAAGAACCCCCAGATGACCATCTGCCCGCCACTGGTTCCCAAGCCAGGCGCCGCCTTTTCCAGAAAAGCGCCCCACAGATATAAGGCAACGGCCAACAACATCGGGATCACCGTGTCAAAGCGGTTGATCCATACCAATTCTGGATAGCGGGTCCACTCTTTGACATAACGATAGGGGGTAGCGAAGTTGGCCCGGGAGGTGAGCCAACCCATGTGGCTCCACCAGAAACCGTGTTGCGAAGGGGAATGTACGTCCTTTTCCGTGTCTACAAATCGATGATGATGACGGTGATGCCCCGCCCACCACAACGGTCCGCGCTGGACTGAAGCGTTGCCCAGAACGGCAAAAACAAACTGCCAGGTCCGGCTGGTTTTGAACGCCTTGTGCGAAAAATAGCGGTGATAGAAACCGGTGATGGCAAACATTCGAACCACGTACAGCATGATCGCCGTCCAGACGGCTGCCGGGCTCCAACCAACCCAAATAACCCCCAGACATGACACGTGGAGAATCACAAAAGGAATAATGCGCGCCCAATCCACCTGCTTACCCACACTGGCAAGATTGACATCATCCAGTCCCGCCTCAGAATCCAGCCAGCGCAACAGTGATAGTTTCAAATCGTTATTCATGGGCAGCTCAGTCGGTACCAGTTTGACAGTCTTCTAGGCGTATGTTCGCACATGCGTGGGCAAGATGCGACCGCTCATCCTGGTGCTACTCATATTCACAAAGCCTAAGGTTGTCAAATTTAAGCCACAGCCGCGGGAATGCAATGGGCTTTCCCATACAGCGCGGTGGCAGATAAAAACCCTTAATCGCCTGCATTCAATATGGAATTTAAGCTAGCATTCAGAATCTGCTCTCCGGTCATGAACCGCGCTTAAAAGAGTTGTGGATTGAAAATCAGCAGTGGCGCACCCGTGCCCCCATTGGCCGCAGCAACCTCAAATTCAGCAATATTTTACCTGAGAATCTGCCATATTGTCTTTTTCAGCCAATCGGCTGGCCTGGACACATTGACCCTAATGGGGCGATGTGCTAATTTTGGGTCTGGCTATCAGCCATCACGTATACGATGTGATACCCAATACGGGCACCCGTAAAAAAATTACTTCCATTCAGCAATGGCCCCGGCCTGAGATGATTGCGTCCCTTGCAGGATTGAACAAAGGTGTGGAGAATGAAACCCATCAGCTTCATTATCACTGCTATTGTGGTTATAATGGCTTTTCAGCCTGCTCTGGCTTTTGAATCGCAGCCAAGACCAATTCTCTACCCCAACGACCATTATCACATCATGGGCAAAGAGACGGCTCAAGCGGACATTGACGATTGCTGGGCAGTGGCGCGGGAAACCGGCGCCAGTGAAGACAACCAAGACCAATTGTCCCTGGATGCCGCCAACGAGGCTGCCGCATTCGCCGTTTTCGGTGCTGCTACCGCAGCCGCAATCGGTGGAAATTTACACGATGCTGCCGTTGCCGGGGCCGTGGCTGGTGGTTCGGCTTCCATCGCTGCCGGTATGGTAGCGAAAAAAAATCCCCCGCCGATATTCAGGCGGATCGTCGAGCGATGCCTTTTTGAAAAAGGGTACGAGGTGGCCGGCTGGGAATAGTCTTCTTTTAATCCGTCGCGCCTGCGGAGAGGATCATTCGAGCAATCGATCGGCAACCCATTCGTCTTTTTTCATAACCTAACTAACAAATTCATAAAAACGGGAGGAGAAAGATGAACCTGTTCAAACGCGCCTTGCTGCTGTTGCTGGTGATCGTTTTCGCCACTGCCTGTGCCCATACCAACAGCGGCACCATGACCTTGGACCGAATCGCCCAAAACGGTGTCCTTCGCGTTGGCACGGCAGCAAACATGCCGCCGTTAAACATGCTCAGCAAATCCGATGTTCCCATGGGTCTGGATATCGACCTGGCCCGGTACATGGCCAGTGCCATGGGGGTTGAATTGAGTTTGGTGATCAAACCCTTTTCGGAATTGCTACCCGCCCTGGAAGCCGGTGAAGTGGATATGGTCATTTCCGGTCTGACAATCACACCCGCGCGTAACATGAAAGTGGCCTTTGCCGGCCCCTATCATATTTCCGGAAAGGCCCTGCTGACAAAATTCAAATCCCTGGTTACATCTGAAGACACTTCCAAGCTCAATTCGGAGGCGTTTGCCTACACGGCCTTGGAGAGTTCCACCAGTGCCACCCTGGTAGAGACCCTGATGCCCAAATCGCGCCTGGTCACTGCCAAAAACTACGAGGAGGCGGTGGACATGGTGCTCAGCAACAAAGTGGATGCCCTGGTGGCCGATTACCATGTCTGCGTGCTTTCCCTGCTGCGGCATCCCAACGAGGGGCTGGTGTCCCTGATTACGCCGTTTACCTATGAGCCCCTGGGCATCGCCCTTCCGGCCGGCGATGCCCAAATGATCAATTGGACCACCAATTTTCTCAACACCATGCGGGAATCGGATGAATTGATCAAACTCAAGGTCAAATGGATCGAAGATCCGTCCTGGCTGAAAAATCTTAAGTAATTGAAGGTGCTGAACGTGACGTATGGGTGCACGCGTCAGGCATAATGGTGCACTCGTACCAATTTTTCCTCAACCAATAAAAAGGCTTAGGCATGATGACGCGATTTGACAAATCGATCTCTCGGCTGGGTCTGTTTTTGACCATGGTTTGCCTGTTGGCTCTTTGGGGATGCGCCACGCCACCGCCTGCCGTGGTCGAACCCGATTCGAGCCTGTTGCGTGTGGGTGTTTCACCGGATGCGGCACCGCTCATCTATAAGCAGGATCAAGAGATCATCGGCCTCGAGGCCGACATGGCCCTGGCGCTGGCCGAGCACCTGCAAAAAACGGCGATTCTGGTAGAACTCCCCTGGGAGGATCAAATTCAAGCCCTTTTGGACAACCGCATCGACATCATCATGTCCGGTATGTCCGTCACCGCTGCCAGACAATATGAAATTGCCTTTTCAAAACCATACTTCAAAAGCGGATTGATGATCATCGTCAAAGACTTGCACAAATTCACCTTCATCAAAAATAGGGAAACGGCCTTCGCCCAGTCCATCACCTGGCGCATCGGTGTGGTCAAGGGCACCACCGGCGAAGCCTTTATTCGCCAAAAGAGCACCGGTGCCAAGGCCATCCGGGCCTTTGCCAACCAGCAGGAAGCCCTCCATGCCCTGAAGGCCGGGCGAATCGACGTGTTTGTCCACGATGCACCCATGGTGCTCATGATGGCCGCTCAGAACCAGACCGAAGGCATCAAACCCCTGCCGATCATGCTCAACGAAGAGTATCTGGCCTGGGGCGTAAACAAAAACAACCCCGATCTACTGGAGGCGGTAAATGCCTTCATCGACCAATCCAAGCAAACGGGGGCCCTGCAAGCCACCGTTAAACGCTGGATACCGTTGGCGCAGTAGCCTGGAGAAATACCGGTGGCAGCTAAGCCAGTAACGCCGGGCGACACGTTGGTGAACCGGCATGCCCCGGTTTCAGACCGGTCATCGCGGGCCTGACCCACCGATCGGAATTGATTTCGAAATGAAATTAAAAAAGCTCGCCCGCAACAACATCATCCTGCTAATCTGCCTGCTGCTGCTCGTATTCCTGTTTCCCTTCTTCGGAACCAGGAATGCCCTGGTGCGTGACCTGCTGCTAACGGCCATCTTCTTTTCGGGAATCTTCTCACTCGACTTTTCTTCTCAGTCTCTTAAAATTCTGTTGCCATTAGGGGTAATTACCGCCGCAACCACCTGGATCGAGCATTTCGTGATCAATGACTTGACCTATCTCTTAGATTCAGTGACTACTTTCCTTTTCTTGATTGCCATCGTCGTTCTACTCATCCGCCACATTGCCCTTAGCCGCATGGTGACCGCCACCATCATCCTCAGCGCCATCAACGGCTACCTGCTGCTGGGGGTGTTGGGAGGCGCGCTGCTGGCCATCGCCGATTCCGTCGATAAGATCTATTTATCCTTGGAAACCTCCGGTATCTCTTTTCCCGGCGACAGTGCCCCGCAGATGTTCGACTATCTCTATTTCAGTTTCGTGACCCTGACCTCCCTGGGTTATGGCGACGTCACCCCCCTGTCGCACCTGTCGCGGTCCACGGCGATCCTTTTGGCCATCACCGGCCAGCTGTACATGACCGTTCTCATCGCCATGCTGGTGGGCAAATTTCTGGCCCACTCTGAAGGGAAATAGATGCAGCGCCGGCAACAGCTGTTGGTTCTCAGCCTCGTGGGTGCAGCCGTTCTTACGGGACTGCTTTTAGCCGGCATACTGTCTGTCCAGTTGTTGGCCAACCGCGCATTCGTTAAAACCTTTCTGGTTGGCAAGACCGCCCAAAAGACAGGACTGACCCTGGACTACGACCGCCTGGAAATGGCGCTTTTGCCCCTGCCCCATCTCCAGGCCAAGGACATTCAGCTTCTTCGGGCAGGCACCTCGAGCCTTACAGCGGGTGAGCTAGCAGTTTACCCTAGACTCCTGCCACTGCTCAGGGGACACGTTCGCATTCGCCAGCTGGAATTGATTTCAGCAGACGTGACCATTGACCTGGATACACGGACGAAAGCGACATCAAAGCAACTTGAAAAAGAGGCCACCAGATCACTGCAGCACAGGATCCGCGCTGCTGTGGAAGGCGGGTTTGGCGCGTTGGCGGTGATCGATCAACAGACAAAACTGCGCCTCGATGGGGGTTCTATCACCCTGACGTCCGCCAATCAGCCGGATATCCGGCTCAGGGATATTGACGCATTCATGACCAACGATGCCGGCAGCCTGTCGCTAAACCTGCATTGCCGATCGGAACGCTTGGGCAATATGGATCTCAGCGGCAAGGCCGACCTTGAGGCGAAACAAGCCTGGGCACAACTCAGCCTAACCGGCACCAACCTGCGGCCACTGCTTGACCTGGCCGAACTTCCCGGCGGCATCACCACCCGAAACACCCAGGCCTCCATCCAGGCCACGGTTAACATCGATGGGCCTGATACGCTGAACGGGCGGTTTGACCTTCAGTTTCCCAAGCTGACGGTGGTGCGCAAGGACCGACAACTGGATTTGAAGAAGATCGCCACCGGCGGCACCTTCACCTATGCGGACAAAAGGCTGGCTTTGTCCGTGGACACGCTGAAATCCGAGCAACCAACGTTGGAACTTACCGCCAGCGCACGCATCACCTCAGCGGGCCCAGGCGCCGATCGATCAATCATGGAGGTAAATGTCGCCTCCCGGCAGTTGGACGTGGCCGCGGCCGGTCAGGTCACCCGTGCCATCGCCGGGGATATAAAGGCCATCCAGACGGCCTTTGGCGTTGCCCGGGAAGGTCTGTTGACCGATGCCATCTTTTTTGCGGCTTTCGAGAAAGACCCCAACAGATGGCGGCAAACCAAGATGA
Source organism: Desulfosarcina sp. (assembly GCA_050124445.1). GTDB lineage: Bacteria > Desulfobacterota > Desulfobacteria > Desulfobacterales > Desulfosarcinaceae > Desulfosarcina. The sequence goes on along the minus strand of JASFFF010000004.1, from coordinate 25,459 downwards.
AAGCCGCCGGGCACGTTTCCCAAGGACGGGTCACCCTGCCGGGCATCGCGGCCGACCTGGAGCGCATGGACGGCGAGATTGCCTATGAAGACCAAAAGGTGGCCTTCAATCGGGTCAGCGGTCATTTCAAAGGGGCAACCTTCGACCAGTTGGAAGCAACCATCGACTGGGAGCAAGCGGCCACCCTGACCATCGCCTCACCCTCGGTGATGGTCGATGCCGCCCCCCTGTTCAACTGGCTGTCGGCCTTCGAGGGCCTCTCCGATATCAAAAAAATCACCACATCAGTCGACGGTAGGGCGCAATTGTCCAAATTGCATATCCACGGCCCCCTGATCCGGCCGGCGGACTGGCAGTTCGACATTGTGGGCACACCCCAGCAGCTGAAGGTAGCCAGCCCATTGGTACCATTCGAAATCGGTGCTTCTGGCGGCACGGTCAGATACATTCCCGGCCAGGAGGGGCTTGCAGGCGTAACTGTCGATTTTCTGGACGGGTCACTGGTTGTCGGCTGCCAGGCCAAAGGCATTGTCAGCCCAGAATTGATCACGACGCGCATCGACGGGACCCTTGGGAAAGAGGCAATCACATGGCTGACCACCATTTTGCCAATCCCCGACCACCTTGAATTTAGACCGCCGCTGGACCTTTCCGGCATCAACGTCGTGTGGACCAACACCGGGAACCTATCCGGCTTAGGAAGCATTAAAACAGGCGGCGGCGTCGAATTCACGGCTGACTTCACCCATGGCAGGCAAGGCTGGCACTTGCGCCGGATCCATTTTGCCGATGGCGGTTCCAATGTCACCGCCTCCGCGCGCAAAGACGCCGACAGCGTGGCGTTCGACTTTACAGGTAATATTGAAAAATCCACCGCCGACGGCCTCCTGGCAACCAATCGGTTCCTAACTGGCCATATCACCGGAGATTTTCGCGGGGTCATCAATACCCACAACCCGGTGGATTCGACTTTCTTCGGCAACCTGGAGGGCCAAGGATTGCAGATCCAGGATCTGATCGGTGACATCATCGACGTGACCCATTTCTCAATCGAGGGTGGTGGTGATCGACTGACCATCGGTCCGTCGGACATAACCTTCCACAACAACCCAATCACCGTAAGCGGTGAGGTGGAAAAACAAAGCGGCGTCTTGACCTTTGACCTCAACGCCAAGACAGACCATTTGGACACCGATCGGTTCGCGGCCAAGCTGGCCGCCGTCAATTCAGACATTGAGGCCGAGAAAAAGCCAGTTGTAACCAAAGCGCTGCCTTACCGGGGAACGGTTCACCTCCAGGCCGCCGAATTCATCTATGGCGGCAGGACCTGGACACCCCTGGAAACGGATATTCGGATCGAACCGGACAACGTCACCATCCAGCTAACCAAAGCCAACCTGTGTGGCATCTCCACGCCTGGAGAATTGGCCTTCTCACCGCGCGGCATGCGCCTGCATGTCACCCCGACGGCCACGGATGCCGCCCTTCAGGAAACCGCCGGCTGCCTATGGCAACAGGATGTTAAGGCCGATGCGCGCTACGATTTGACCAGCGAGATCAACATACCGCCCACACGCAATGATCCGGTCGGCTTCATGACCGGGCAGATGCAATTCTCATCGCAAAACGGCCGGATCCACCACGTGAACGTGCTGATGAAAATTTTTTCTATTCTCAATATCACCGAGATTTTTGCCGGTGGAAGATCCGATCTTGGCGAAAATGGGTATGGATACAGCAGCGCCTCTGCAACGGCCCAAATCGGTGACGGCAAAGTGCAATTCAACGAAATCCTACTGGACGGGAACTCGCTGAAAATTACCGGCCAGGGCAGCATTGATCTGAGAGACCGTACGGTGGACATCGTCCTGCTGGCGGCCCCTTTGAAAACCGTCGACCGCCTAGTCAACAAGCTACCTGTCATCAGGACAATCACCGGCGGAACACTGATAACAATCCCCCTGCGCCTCGAGGGCAAACTGGATGCCATTAACGTGGTTCCCGTCGCACCGTCCAGCGTTGGCAGAGGCTTATTTAACACCATGGGCCGGGTATTGAAAACACCTTTTAAAATGGTCGCGGCGTCACCAGACGCCCCCCCGAGAGACATCGGCCAAGAAGGCCCCTGAATGGCGGAGGGTTACAAGCCATGAAGTTAATCAGACCGACACTTCTCACTGTCATCTGCCTGGTGCTGATACCGTGCCAGGCCATTGGCGCTGGACCTGTTGTTCGTCTCCAGGGAGACCGTCTCACCCTGGATGTCAAAAACCAACCGCTGGCAGCCGTACTGGAAAAGTTATCCGATCAGGGCGTGCGAATCCGCATCGATCCGCGCATCAACCCGACAATCAGCGCTACGTTCAATCGGCGGGAAATTGGCCCGGCCATGTCGAGCATCCTGAAATCCTACGATTATGCCCTTATCTGGAGAAAAGACAACCGGTCCGCAAAAAGCGAAGCGCAACTCTGGGAAATCAGAATTTTTTACAGGGGTCAGGAAGCCCTGATCCAGCCGTTGGAAAAAGGCAGCAACCTGAATGTGATCAGAAAAGGCAGCGGCCCTTATCACGTCAAGGACATACTGCTGCTTCGCCTGACGCCGGACATGACACAGGAGGCCTTGGCGGCGCTATTGGACCGCTTGGGCGCAACCCTTGTCGATACTTACCTACCGCTGGGAATTGTTCGCCTGCGACTGCCCCACGGCAGCGACGTGCCGGCAATCGCCACTGCCATCGGCGACAGTGTCGGCATCCAATCGGCCGAACCGGACGTTGCCTACCCGCTGGAAGGCGGCCGACCGCATACCGTCGCTTCCGGGTCGTCAACCGCATCGTCATCGCCCCGGCCACTATCCGGTGCCGCCATCGTGGCCGTCATGGATAGCGGTCTACAGGCCGGTTATGAAAACAATCCCTATGTGCAGGATGCCTACGATGCCGTCTCACCGGGTGCCGCTGCGACGGACACATTGGGTCACGGCACCCAGATGACCCTGATTGCTGCAGGTGCGGTCAATCCGATGGGTGCCGGAACAAAGGCCCCAGCCGGCAGCCCTGTAGTGGCCATCCGTGCATTCGATGATAACGGGTTCACGTCGACTTACACGTTGATACGCGGCATCCATCATGCCATTGAAAAAGGGGCCCGGGTGCTGAGCCTGAGTTGGGGCTCTGACGCCCCCAGTTCATTGCTTGAATCGGCCACCCGCTATGCCGCCTCCAAAGGGTTGGTCATCGTGGCGGCTGCCGGCAACGCGCCCACGGGCAAACCGGTGTATCCGGCCGCTTTCGACCATGTTATCGGGGTGGGAGCGATGACGCCGGATGGCGGCACCTGGGATCAGTCAAACTTTGGCGAATTCGTGGCCGTGTCCGCCCCGGGTCTGGCCGATCTGCCAGTGGGCTACAACGGCGACCCGGGCGTCTATGCCGGCACCTCCATCGCCACCGCTTATACCGCCCGACGGGTGGCGGCCATTCTTAACCAGAACCCCGATGCCGACCGTGAGACGATTCTTAAACTTCTCAACCAAGAAGATTGAAATTAACGCATTGCCGATAATGATAGATTGAAGAACCTCGCAGCAAGCTGCGAGGAATCTTCGACCGTAAGGAATTAAGTCTATTTTTTGATTCGCTGGCTAACCCCGCCGCAAGCGGCGGGGAATGCACTCGCTGTTGCGGTTCAATCCCGCGTTCTTTTAGATCTTTTTCGAAAAATACTTCATGGGCGTCTTGCCGCTGTCCCCTCATGGTTGTCTTCTTCTTGGGTGGCCAGTTCACAGGCACACTGGACCGCCCCGAGAAATGAGGCCCTGTCTTCGCAGATGACCTGCACCGGGATGGCCCTCATGAAATCGCTGAACCGTCCCTTGGCGGTGAAACCCTTCATGAAGGCGGTCGTTTTTAAGGCTGGTAAAATTCTGGGCGGGATACCGCCCCCCAAATAGACGCCGCCCGTGGCCATGCCGGTAAGGGCCAGATTGCCCGCCACTGCGCCGAAGATGCGGCAAAACCGCTGCAGGACCTTTCGGCAAAGCGCATCACCCCTATCGATGGCGTAGCGGGTGATAACTGCCGCGGGATCCCCTGAAGCCATGGCCTGCTGGAGCGCCGGCGACGGTCCTCGACCTTCGCCGAGGCACAGCCATTCGAAGATATTGACCAGTCCCTTTCCCGAGAGTACGCGCTCGTTGCTCACATGGCCGAAGCGCCGGTGCAGAAACCGCCACAATTCAACCTCTGCATTGTCGTTGGGTGCGAAGTCTGCGTGTCCGCCCTCGGAGGCCACGGGCCGGCAGCCTTCCCGATCCGCGAGCAGGAGGGCCTGCCCCAGGCCGGTTCCCGGGGCGACCAAAGCCCTGTTACCGCCGGTTTGCGGCTGACCGGGGTTCAAGGTGGCCACGTCCGCCGGATCCAGTCGGGGGGTGGCGATGGCCGTCGTGGCCAGATCATTCAGAATCTGCACCTTTGGCCAACCATATCGGCGCCGCAGGCCCGCTTCGGACACGGACCAGTTTAGGTTGGTGAGCCTGCCTGTGCCGCCCACCACCGGGCCGGCGATGCCAAAACAGGCTGCCGCCACCGGCACCTCGTGACGTTGGAGTATGTCGCTGATCATCTCCTCCAAGCCGGCGGCCTCCTGGCTGGGATAGGTGGCCGTGGCCAGTGTTCTGGGTCCGCCCGGGCCTATGTTGTATAAACCCAGATGGGTCTTGGTGCCGCCGATATCGCCGGCTAAAATGTGAATCGGTTCAGCCTTCATGACGCTCTCCTTATCCATCCGTTGCGAATCCCGGATACAAGGTCATCCCGCCGTCCACGCTCAGACTGACACCCTTGACATCGTCGGAGTGGTCAAAGGCCAGCCATACGGCGGTGCGCCCGATATCCTCGGGTTCGCCGATGAGATCGGCACCGAAAATCTGCACCAGTTGGCTGATTTCACGGGCTTCGGCGATAATGGTTGCTATGCGCGTGTCCATGTCGAGTCCTTTCATTGAAATACCATCACAGTTGCCATTGGACAAACAAATCTGAATAATATATTCATATTTGAATGAAAGCAGAAAGCGAATATCAATTGCATAACAATAAGCAAAGGTCGTCCGAAGATGTCAGAACCAACCCAATGGTCGCAAGAAACCGCTCGTGCATCTAACCAAATCCGTTCGCTCAAGGAAATGACGCGCGAAAGAGACGCCATCATTGATTCTTCTTCAGACGGTCTTTTCGTGTGCGACGGCAACGCGACGGTCATTCGCATGAATCCGGCCTCCGAGCGTATTCACCAAATAAAGGCGGAATCGGTGATCGGTAAAAATATGGTCGATCTCATTGATGAAGGATTTATCGACCGGTCCGCCGCATTGGAAGCAGTTAAAAAAAGGACCGTTGTCAACCTGCTGCAACACAAAGGCAATCGAAAGCTGATCTCTACCGCAACGCCCGTGTTTGACGACAGGGGCAAATTAATCCGAGTGGTTGTGAGCGAAAAGGACATCACCAAATTCGACAATTTGCAACGCCGCCTGGAGGAGGAGCAAAAGATCACCAATCAGCTGCAAAACCAGTTGGTCGAAATGCAGCAGGATATATTACATTCCCACAAGATCATTGCCCGCAGCGCCAACATGGTAAAAGCACTGCAACGGGCACTCAAGGTAAGCAAAGCCGATTCATCGATACTGATTACCGGTGAGTCCGGCGTCGGCAAGGGCCTGATCGCCAACCTCATTCATAAAAACTCCAACCGAGCTAAAAAACCGTTAATTCGTATCAACTGCGGCGCCATTCCCGAATCACTGATCGAATCCGAGCTGTTCGGATATGAAAAAGGTGCATTTACCGGCGCACAAACCGGTGGAAAGCTCGGTCACCTGGAGCTGGCCGATCGCGGTACGCTGTTTCTTGATGAAATCGCCGAACTGCCGCTGCCGGCTCAGGTGAAATTACTGCGGTTTCTGGAGAACGGACGCCTTACGAGGCTGGGCGGCACCCAGACCAGGCGGGTTGACGCGCGCATCATCGCAGCCACCCACCGCAATCTGCAGGAGATGGTTGAGGAGAGACACTTCCGTCACGATCTGTACTACCGATTAAAAGTGATTCCCATTGCGATCCCCCCCTTGCGTGACCGCAAGGAGTGCCTCCTGCCGCTGCTTCGTTTTTATGTCGATTACTTCGCCCGCAAAATCGGCTGTGTCAAACGGCTGAGCAACGCTGCCATCAATGCGCTCATGGCATACCGGTTTCCCGGTAACGTGCGTGAACTGATGAACATCTGTGAACGGGTGGTGGTCATGTCTGAAATGGAGATCATCGATCGCCAGGACCTGCCAAGGGATGTGATCGTCCACACGAAGAAAAACGTCGACGCGTGGGGTGCATGGCCCGCTCAAATGACTTTGGAGCAAGTACTGCAAAGTGTTGAACGGGCAACCTTGCTGGACGCGCTCAACGTACACAAGAAGCAATCCCAAATCGCCGCCAAGCTGGGCATCAGTCAACCCACGGTGGCGCGGCGCATGAAAAAATACGGCCTGCCGCCCCCTTTTGCCGTTAACGAATAGCAAGGTCTGATATTCAGTTTTGAATAGATGACGAAGTCGACATAATCCTTGCGGTGATGAGCGGCGCCTTCCAATTTTCCTGCTTTGAATCACGATTGACTCCTCCTGCCGTATCCTTCTGCGCTGACCAGCCACATTGCAAATGGTGAACGCGCCTTCGAATTAGAAGAACGACAGCCGGTTATGCATCATCAACATCATCCCTTGGCCCGGATAATGCTCCAAGCGGAGACGTTCATGCAAGGTTCGGACTAAGGCATGGCACTCCTTTTGCTAAACACGATGGCAGGTGATCGTTTTAGTGCCGGTACAATTAAATCTTTCTTTTAAAGATGTTTAACGACACCATTCGATTCTTCCTGCATGCAGACCGGATAAACCATCCAACATTGTTAGGGCCCGCCGGCAATCGGGCGCTTAGCCACTGCCGGCCACGATCAATCTACTAAACCACGGGAGGAGACCTCATGGCATTAATTTGGCGGGGGACAACCAAAGCAGGCGCCCTTGCCGGAATGATTACCGGTGCGGTCACCATTTTTGTGGTCAAGAACTATATCAAAATAGAGGGCGAGTATTTCTACGAATTGTTGCCGGGATTCATTTTGGCCTTCATTGCAATCATACTTGTCAGTCTGATAACTGCCACACCAAGCCAAGAAACATTGCAGAAATTTGACGATTCCCAGACAGGCAGTGTGGAACATATAACGGTCGAAACGGAATCAGTCGATTAATTAGGAGTCAATCGTGAAAAATACGCAGGAAAACAAAAAAAAGCTTGCATCGGTCTCCTTTGAAGACACCTCAATTGCGTTTCAGAATAAATCGGACAAGGAGTTGTTATTATCCTATTTCATCTTTGGGCTGACCAAAAGTCCCTTCCTGGTTAAATTCCTTTCCCAGGCTGCAAAGCTGACGCTATCCATGGGGCTGCCGGTCAAACCGCTGATCAAAGCCACCGTATTCAAGCAGTTTTGTGGCGGAGAGAAGGAAAGCGAATACGCCGATGTCGTCGCAAAATTAGGCCGGGCAGGAATGGGCGCTATTTTGGATTATTCGGTTGAAGGGACCGAAAACGAAGCCGGTTTTGAAGCGACCAAGAAAGAGCTGCTAACCATTATCGAAAAATCAAAATCGAACCCCGATATTCCCTGCACCTGCATGAAAATGACTGCCATTGGGCCTTTTGATATATATAAAAAAGTCACTGCTAACGAGGCACTCACCAAAAATGAGCAACGCGAGTGGAACAAAGTAAAACAAAGACTTGAGGCTATTTGCGAAGCGTCTTTAAAGGCAGACAAACCGATCTACATCGATGCCGAAGAGAGCTGGATCCAACAGGCCATCGACGACCTCACCGAGGAGATGATGTCCACATACAACCGCCGCAAAGCCATCGTCTTCACCACCCTCCAGCTTTACCGCTGGGACCGCAATGCGTATTTTCTTGAGTTGATCAACCGGGCCCGGGCCGACGGTTATAAGCTGGGCATAAAAATTGTTCGCGGTGCCTACATCGAAAAAGAGCGCGAACGTGCCAGGCGTTATGGATATAAATCCCCAATCAACGCTACCAAAGCCGAAACCGACAGGGAATACGACAAAGCTGTTGAGATTTTCATCGACCATATTGACGATGTCGAAATTTGCGTGGGCACCCACAATGAAGCCAGCTGCAGATTGCTGCTGACGCTCATGGCTGAAAAGGACCTGCCAAACGACCACCCGCACATCTATTTTTCACAGCTGTATGGCATGAGCGATAATATCAGCTTCAACCTGGCCAATGCGGGATATAACGTCAGCAAATACCTACCTTACGGACCGGTTGAATCAACACTGCCCTATTTGGCCAGACGCGCGGAGGAAAACACAGCCATTGCCGGACAAATGAGCAAAGAGCTTGAAATTATCGTCAACGAACGAAATCGGAGAAGGACCGCAAACTTGTTCAAAAGCTTTTAAGCAACACCAGGGTGATAAGGCCGGATGGCGATGGCAGCAGTCAGGGAGGTGCCGGGCGCTCAGGGCAAAATTACCGTCCGTATGTCGGCGCTGCTGAAGGTTTCCATCTGGTCCAATACCGCATTGACCGCATCTGCCTCCAAGGGAACGGATCGGGTGACCACATGGTCTAAATCCAATTTATTGCGCTGCACCAAGTCCAGCAGAAGGGGTATCTCCTGGGCCAGATGGTCGGCGCAGCCCACCACGGTGGCCTCCTTTCCGATGAGATCGACGTAAGGCTCTATCGCCACGGGTTGATCGCCGAGACCGACCAGGACGATGGTACCCAGCGGTGCGATGACATCCACGGCCTGACGGATGGTCGATGGCAGCCCTATTAGCTCGATGGCGGCAGCGACGCCTTTGCCATCGGTCGCCTTCATGATCGCTTCGACGGCGCGCCCCTCCCTGTTGTCGATGGGTGTGCCACCCAAAGCCGCTGCCATTTTCAATTTGGCCTCGTCTATATCCACGGCCAGGACGTCCAGAGCGCCGAAAACAGACGCCAGTTGGATCGCGGACATGCCCAAACCGCCGATCCCGAAAACGGCCACTGTGTCCCCGGGTTTGATGTTGGCCTTGAAAATCGCATGTAGCGAGGTCGCCGAAGAGCACATCATGACGGCACCTTGTTCGAACGGGATCGCTTTGGGCAGCGCAAAGGCCATGCGTGCCGGCACACCGATATACTCGGCATAGCCACCGTCACGATATTTGCCGATCATCGAACCCGACGTACAGAACTGTTCGCTGCCTCTGAAGCAATAGGCACACTCGCCGCAAGTCGCCAGGTAGTGCAGACAAACCCGGTCACCGGGTGTGGGACGGGTTACCGCTGTACCGATGGCTTCCACGACCCCGGCTACCTCATGGCCAAGCGTCAGGGGCAGCGGATGAACCGGGGAGACGCCGGCACGGTAATGCATGTCCGAACGACAGATGCCTGCTGCCTTCACGCGAACGAGGATATCCTGCGGCCCGATATGTGGAGCAGGAATCTCTTGCATGACCAACGGTTGGCCGGGTTGAACCAGGCGTAAGGCTTTCATGATGCGTTCACTCCTTTGCGATCACGTGAAAAAGGGTCAATCGAAATTTCCGGTAGCAATAACCACGTTTACATGAGGCGTAACCCAGAATTGCCATTTTTCCAGTCGCAGAGGTTACTGGTTACGGAAAAGGTACCGTGGTTTTGGCAAATGCTACCGATTCGTCCGGCCGTTCGACAATCAGTCGGCGCTTTCCAAGGCCAACATCTTCTCTTTCAGAGCGGTTCCACCGCCGAACCCGCCCGGCGACCCGTCGCTTTTTATCACGCGATGGCAGGGAATGAAAACCGGGTAGCGATTATTGGCCATGGTGTTGCCCACGAATCGGGCGGCGCGGGGCATGCCGGCCATGCGGGCCACCTGACCGTAAGATGCGGTACGACCGAATGGAATGGTGGCCACGGTGCGGTATACGGTTTGCTGGGCAGTGGTGAAGGGGGAAAGATCCATAATCGACCACGGCGTTTGAACCGCTTGACCGTTAAAGTACCTTGTCAATGCATCAGCGATGGTGCCGGCCTTTGAGTGGCGATGGTCAATCTGCCACCCGCGATCATCAAAAGGCAGGCAGAGCGCATCCAGGTCGGCTTGGGGAAGCTTGATCTCGAGCAGTCGAAATGGGTTGGCGGCAAAGGCGGCGGCGGCAAACCCAAATTCGGTCTTAACAATCCGGTAACGGCTCATGTTGTCAGCCTCTCGTATGCACGCGCGGACGATCCAATGGTTGCCGGCAAGTAAAAAACCCCCGACGGGCCAAGCCGTCGGGGGTTTACCTGCATCGAGGCCGTCAACAATTAAGTTTCCTCGACGGTAATGGCACTCTCTTCACACACTTCAACGCAACTTTCGCAGCCGAGGCACTCCTCACCAGCCACAACGACTGATTTTTCATCCTGCATCTCGAACACTTCAACGGGGCACACATCCACGCACTCTTCGCATCCAACGCATTTGGCCTCATCAACGATCGGGTTAAAAGCCATTTTACAAGCCTCCTTTCAATAGGTCTATACATGTTGATCCAATTATCAACATTGGTTGTCAATTTATGGGAAAGGGCTTATACCAAATAAAACACCCAGTCAAGCGCTGATGCCGTTTTTTTCAGCGCACTGGCAAAACGCCCTCAATCCCTCGCCAGTTGTGCATTTCAAGCCTTTTACAGGCCGGGCCATAGGCCGGCCATAGCCCCCGTTTTAACCAATGGGCAGGGTCAGGCAATTGAACGGTTGCGGTATCTTCAGGCTGCCTTCGAAACCGCTTTCTCAAATGGTTGACCAACGTGGTGTCGCCGATGAAAAAACGGATGGAGAAGTCAACGACCGTCCGCATGGCGGGTGGCTCGAAATTCCGGCCAACGGCCGTAAAGGCAAAATTACGCTGGTACGTAAATGGTCGCGGTTGCTACCGGGCCTACAGCACCCGGATTGAAGACAACCAATCAGTCCGTTGCCAGAACGATCAGGGTGTGGCGGGCGGCTGGTTGTCCTGCCCCTGGTTCCAACGGGGCGCTGCGTGAAGCCCCCAATTGTGCGATAAACGCCTCCGGAATCAGGTTGGCAGCGGCATAAAGGGTGACCGTAACGGCCGCTTGGCTGCTCGCATCGACTGTCGGCAGATTGAATGCGGCAAGATCTGCCATCGAAGGTGAATCTGCAGTGGCAAGGCTGCCAAGCGGTGTCCGCAATAAGGGCTCAACGGCATCAGGCGGGGCAGGAAGGCGAATGTCGGTCAGCTTTTCGAGCCCGCTTGTTTGGCCATGGATTTCTACCAGCGTCTCGACGACGGTCGGACTGGTCGTGATCAGTGTCTGGGGCATTTCATGGTCGGCAGCGGCCAACCTGGCCCAGGCCCGGATCCGCTGTCCGGTGAGCCTTGCACCGGGATCCTCACGCCACGACGCGCCCAAAAAAGACTGTCGGTTGAACCCTGCATCATCACCATCCCCAACCATTTCCAGAAATTCTTTTTCCAAGCTGCTGAACCGGTCGAGATTGTTGTCCAGGTTGTCCACAACCCGGTCGTTGTCCTGAGCCAAGGCCAAAAACAGCCGGGCGCTGAAATCGTCGTCGGTGCCATCTGCCGGATGCCCCAATTCCGGGTAACGCCTGATATCGGAGCGAATTTGGCTGACGGCGGTCTCGTCGAAAAATGGCACTTGCCCCTGCAGGGCGCCCACAAAGTCGGTGCCGGGGGTTGACCGCCCCGGATTCAAGCGGGCCCAATCGGTGAACTCGGCCAATGCTGCACGCAACCGCGCGTCATCGCGGTCGATGGGTGTCCGGATGTCGATAAGGCCCCGGTCGGCCAACGCTGACAGGCTTTCAGGAATACGCGATTTCAACGGCTGGTAGATCACCGGCGGTCCGACCAGCGCGAACAGTTGCCGGGCGGTGGATTCGGACAGGTGGGTAAAAGGTATATAGGCGACAGTCATCATTCTCTCCATTGGTCGGTGAAAGGGCATCTTGCGGTCTCGGTCTTTCACTCTCCTCAACGAGGCCCGGCAACAGACAGTTTGTGTCCGTACAGAAAATAGTAGATTGCGGCTCATATCGAGGCCGCAGCATTTTGAAAACCGCAGGCGTAGCGGCGCTACGTCGAGAATTTGCAAAATGGGAGAACACGGATATGAGCCGCAAGATGGTGTTTTATTATCGGATAGGATCGTCTCTAGGCACAACCCCCATGGCCAACAATTGATCGCGCAACCGATCGGCCAGGGCCCAATCCTTGTCCTGGCGGGCACGGCTGCGTTGTTCCATCAATTGCCGCACCTCCGGTTTTTCGGATTCGTCTTCAAAATCGAATATATTCACCACCGTGTTGATCAGTGCCAGGGTTTCCAACACACGTGCGGCACCCGTGCCGTCAATTTCTCTATTCAATATCAAAGTGTTGATACGCTTAATCACGGCAAACAGGGAGGCCATGGCGGCGGAGATGTTCAGATCGTCGTCCATGGCGGTAACAAATCCGTTTTTGATATCGTAGCACAACTGGTCCAGTTCCGCATAAGATTGTCCTTGGCGGACTCCCTTTAATGACCGGATGCAGGCGTCCAACCGTGCCAGGGTTTTGCGGGCCCGGTTGAGGCGTTCCACCGAAAACAATACCGGCTTGCGGTAGTTAACGCCGAGTAGCCAAAAGCGGATTTCACGCCCGGTGTAGCCCATGTCTGACAGGGCCTGGACGGTCAAGGCATCCCCTTTTTCGTCGACTTTTTTACCGTCGACCAACACGCGGTCGCAGTGCACCCAGTACTTGGCCGGGGTCTTGCCGGTCAGCGCACCGGCAATGGCAATTTCGTTCTCGTGGTGGGGGAAGACCAGCTCCCGGCCGGCGCAGTGGATATCGTAGCAGTCACCCAGGTAGTGCATGGACATGGCGGCACACTGCAAGTGCCAGGAGGGACGCATGTTGCCCCAGATGGTTTTGGTGTAAATACCGCGTTTGAGTTCCGACAGGCGGGTGCGTTTGAGCAGGGTAAAATCGCGGGGGTTGTCCTTTTCATAATCGTCCAGGTCCACGGTTGCTCCCAAACGAATCTTGTTGAGGTCGATGCCTGACAGGCGACCATACTCCTTGAACCGGGAAATATTGAAATAGATGGAGCGCAGCTTTTCGTAGGCCACCCCTTTTCTTACCAGGCGCTCGGCCAGGTTGACCATATCGTCGGCATGGTCGCTGGCTTTGGGATAGTGATTGGCCGGCTGTATTCCCAACATATTTAAATCGTTGTGGAATGAATCGATGTGCATGCCGGTGAAATCTTCGAGGGACATGCCGGCCTGTTCCGATCCTTCGATGGTTTTGTCGTCCATATCGGTAATGTTCATCACCTGCTTGACGGCAAATCCGCGAAAGGTCAAGTAGCGGGCCAGCAAGTCGGTAAAAACAAAACGGCGCGCCTCGCCCACATGCATGCGGGCATGGGCGGTGGGTCCGCAGGCATATATGGAGACAGCGCCTGGATTCAGGGGCAAAAAACGCTCTTTTTTTCGGGTCATGGTGTTAAACAGCTTGAGTTCGACTTTCTCCTGAAGATCGAACAGGGGCGTGGAAAGGTAGCGCTCACCGCCGTCGGGGAATATCACCACCACGGTGCCCTGATCCAGGGTTTCGGCCACTTGGCTGGCCACCACCATGGCGGCTCCGCTGCTCATCCCCACCATCAAGCCCTCTTCCCGGGCCAGGCGCCGGGTCATCTCGAAAGCCGGCTCGTCTTCAACGTTGACCTTCTCATCCAGCATTCGTTTTTCAAAAATTTCCGGCTGGTAGGCCTCATGCATGTTTTTCAGACCCTGAAGCCGATGCCCCAGGTAGGGCTCCACACCGATGATACGGATGGCGGAATTGAACTCCTTGAGCCGTCGGGACAACCCCATCAAGGTCCCCGAGGTGCCCAGTGTGGCCACCAGGTGGGTCAGCGACTGCTCAGTCTGTTCCCATATCTCGACGGCGGTACCATGATAATGGGCTTTCCAGTTGGCCGGGTTGTTGAACTGGTCGGTCATGAAATAGGTATCGGGGTTCTCCCTGGCCAGGCGGTACACCTCTTCGATGGCGCCGTCTGTGCCCAGATGACCGGGTGTGAGTAGAATCTCTGCGCCGCGCGCCCGGAGAATTTTCTGACGCTCCATACTGGCGGCCTCACTCATGGCCAGTTGCAGGTGGTAGCCCTTGACCGAGCAAACCATGGCCAGGCCGATACCCGTGTTGCCGCTGGTGGCCTCGATCACCGTTTTGCCAGGCGTGAGGGCGCCTGTTCGCTCCCCGTCCTCGATCATTGCCAGGGCCGGGCGGTCTTTGATGGATCCACCAGGGTTGAGGTACTCCAGCTTGGCCAGCACACGCACGCGCGGATTGGGATTGACCCGCTGGATTTCCACCAGCGGTGTATTGCCGATATGATTGAGGATGCTGTAACTCATGGGGGTGGTGTCCATCTGCATTTCAAAACGTTGATCCCAAACGACTGCTGACGGGTCGCCCAGTCTGCGCCACCGGGTGGCCCCTACCCGGATGTGATGTGTTTCTTCAAAACGGACTCAATTCGGGAACGCACCACGTGTTCATCGGCGGCGGCATCAATGCATACAAACCGCTGCGGCTCCCGGTGGGCCAGGTCCAGGTAGCCTGCCCGTACGCGTTGATGAAAGGCCAGGGTCTCTTTTTCGAATCGCGATTCCTGCTTGTGGTTCACATCCGCATGGATTCGCCGCCAGGCACGTGCCAGTCCGGCTTCTGGAGCCAGGTCCAACAGCAGGGTCAGGTCGGGCTTCAGGCCATTGCAGGCCAGCTGATGCAGCTGGCGAATCATTTCCCGGTCTATCCCCCGGGCGTAGCCCTGGTAAACCAGGGTGGCATCGAAATAGCGGTCGCAGACCACCACCTTGCCATCGGCCAGCGCCGGACGCACGACGGTTTCCAGGTGCTGGATCCGGTCGGCCACGTACAACAGCAGCTCTGCCGTGGGCGAAAGGTCGTCATTGTCGGGATGCAGCAGGACGGAGCGAATCTGTTCACCGATCGGCGTTCCGCCCGGCTCCCGGGTGGTCAGGCATGCCCTTCCCATGGATCTCAGCCATTGAGCAATGGCCTGGATCTGGGTGGTCTTCCCCGATCCTTCAATGCCCTCTAAGGTAATAAACATGGATCGCCGTTTGTTTTTTTCAGTTGCCCCACGGATCAACGACCACACGCGTCAACCGCCAGCTGGGTCCATCGCGGCGATGATGCCGCCGGTCATGTCCTACTGGTCGTCCGAATCGGCCGAGCCCTTATAGAAGTGGCGTTCCAGCAGCCGATGATAGGGTGTCCACGAGCCCTCCGATGGATCCTGGGCCACGTATTCGCGAATGCTGTTGACCCGGGAATCCATTTCGTCAATATAGTTGAGCAGCACGGCCTCGATGGTTTTTGGCGGCTCGGGGGAGCCAAACTCCCGGGCACCGTGGTGGCTGATGATCATATGTTTGAGCAATTGGGCCTGCGTTTCAGGAAAATCGGCAACCTGCTTCAGTTTTTCATCCAGCATGGACAGACCGATGACGATATGGCTCAGCAGACGGCCTTCATCAGTGTAGTCGATGCGCCTTGTATATTCCAGTTCCCTGATCTTGCCTACATCATGCAAAATCACGCCGGCCAGCAGCAGATCCCGGTCAACGCCGCCGTAATGTCCGGCGATCAGGTCAGCCAATACCGCCATGGAAAGCGTGTGCTCCAAAAGACCACCGATATAGGCGTGGTGCATGTATTTGGCCGCCGGCGCCTGGGTGTAGTCGGCAACGAATGCCTCATCAGACCAGAAGGCCTCGAAAAGCTCCTTGAAATGCACCGCCTGCATGCGCCTGGTCATCTCCTTGAGCCGCGCAAACATCTTGCCTGTATCACGGGTGGTCGCCGCCAGGAAATCGCTGGCGTCCACCTGGTCGGCCGGCACCCGGGCCATATCCTTAACCACCAGCTGAAGGCTTCCCCGATATTCCCCCACCCGCGCCCGAACATGTACAAAATCACCCTCGGCAGCAGCCGCAGCGATACGCGGCACTTGGTCCCACACCACGCCTTTTATCTGGCCGGTGCGATCTGCCAAGACCACGTTCAAAAACGGGTTGCCATCTTTTTTATGGGCCATGTTACGCTCAACCAGCAGAAACAAGGCATCAATGGCACTGCCGGCAACAAGTTCAGCTACAAATTGCTTGGTCATCGAAGTCACCTTCTAAAAACCTGTTAGCAGAGCGATCGGCCGATGGCTATGGGATCAAGGGAATGTCCAGCCGAGACAGGCCGCGCAGGGTGTCGTAGTCGGTCATGTCGCATTTGATCGGCGTGATGGAAATATAGCTTTCGGTAAGGGCGGCGCCATCGATATCCGGTTGGTCATAACCGCCTTGGGGGTCACACCCCTGCCAGTAATAGCTCCGGTTGCGTGGATCGCGACGCTTTTCGAAGTGTTGGGCGGACACGCCATTGCCCTGCCGGCTCCAGCGGACACCGCGGATGGCCTGCATGGGCAAATCGGGAAAATTGACATTCAAAAAGGTGCCCCCGGGCAACTGCCATTGCATCAGTTGCCTGGACAGCGTTTCGGTAAATCGTGCGGCGGCATGCACGTGCCTGTCACCGGGGGCCATGATGGAGACGGCCATGGCAAAAATGCCGGCCATGGCCGCTTCTTTGGCTGCCGCCACGGTGCCGGAATAATTGACGTTGATGCCCACATTGGCCCCGGGATTGATGCCGGAAACGACCAATTCGGGAGGCGCGTCCAACAACTCTGCCAAGCCCAATTTGACGCAGTCGGCCGGCGTGCCGTTGACGGCGAAGCCGCGCCGATTGGCATTTAATCGCATCGATTGGCTGCGGATTGGCTGGTGCAGGGTGATTGCGTGACCGACTGCACTGCGTTCCCGATCCGGTGCCACCACGGTCACCTGGTGCCGCACCGAAAAGGCCTGATGCAGGGCCCACAATCCCGGTGCGTGAATACCATCGTCATTGGTCAGCAGTACGCGCATGCAATCGGCTTTCATCAACGCTATGGCCAACCGACGGGACCGTGATCCCGTCGGTGGCTGCAGCGGTAAAACTGTTGTTGCAATTTCCAACAGGATAGCTTTATATTTAATTTTTCATTTATGTGCAAGTGGTTATCCTGCATTCGATCGTGCGGGATCTGGCCGGAATTCACCTTCGACAGGGTGTTGAAAAACCTGATTCGCGCAGGAAAGTCAAGGCAACCATCGGCGAGAAAAGGCAACACTTGGAAAAAAAGGAGCATCTCACGCCGAATGGTAACCCGCCTGTGGCCATGCGCAGCAAGGTACCAACATCCTGCTAAGCGATAACGCCGATGCCTTGATTCAATTGATGCGACCGCCCCTACCCAGGCCATCCTCACCCGCCACGACGATCCCGCTAATATTGCTGATGCTGTTTTTCTCGACCTTGCTGACGACGGCGGGCCGTGCCGAATCGTTGACGGATCGGCTCACCGGCAGCCCCACGGCCCCCTGGCAGATCAGTGCCGATAAGGTCGACTACGATGCCCAGTTTGCCACCTACCATGCCAGCGGCAATGTGATCATCGAGAAAGAGGCCACCCGGCTGATCGCCGACAGGGTCTCATTCAATCAGAAGACCATGACCGCCGCAGCCGCCGGTCACGTGATGCTGACTGTGGGCGATGACATGTTGTCCGGTGACCGGCTCGATTTAAATCTGGAAGCGCAGACGGGCGTGTTGCACCAGGGAACCGTTTTCCTGAAGAAAAATCACTTTTACATCAGTGGAGAACGCATAGAAAAAACAGGTAAAAACACCTACCAGGCACGCCGTGCCTCGGTGACCAGTTGTGACGGGGAACAACCCGATTGGATCATTACCGGCCGAACCCTCAACGTGACCATCGAAGGTTATGGCAGGGTGACCCACGCCGTACTCAAGGCCCGCAACATGCCGGTATTGTACACTCCCTATCTTCTGTTTCCGGCCAAGACCAGGCGTCAGAGCGGCCTGCTGATTCCGGAGGTGGGCATATCGGACCGCAAAGGCTTTGCCTGGGATCAGCCTCTGTTCTGGGCGATCGATGACAGCAGCGATGCCACCTTGTTCGCCCACTATATGCAAAAAAGGGGTACCAAGATCGGTTTGGAGTATCGCTATGTGCTGGCTAATACATCGTATGGGGCCTTGATGGCCGATGGCTTGCAGGACCGCCAGATCGATGATGGCACGCCGGAAAACACCTTCAAATGGGGCTATGCTGGAGACCCCTACGACCGGCCCAACACCGATCGCTATTGGGCTCGGGCCAAAATCGACCAACAACTGCCCGGTCAGGCCATGGCACGACTGGATCTGGATGTGGTTAGCGATCAGGACTATCTGGTCGAGTTCAGGGAGGGACGCAGCGGATTCGACGAAACCCGCAACTATTTTCTGGAGACCTTCGGCCGGGATTTGGACCCCAATGATGAATCCACGCGCACCAACCGGTTGAACGTCAATCGGACCTGGGCCAAATATTCGCTAAACGCCAACCTGCTGTGGGAAGACAACGTGACCAACCGGCGCTGGGAAGAAACCGACGACACCTTACAACGGCTTCCGGTCATCGAGTTCGACGCCGCCAAACAGGCGGCGCTCGGCAGCGGCCTTTTCTGGGATCTGGATTCCGAATACGTCCATTTTTTCCGTCAGGACGGCGATCGGGGGCATCGTATCGACCTATATCCCCGTGCCTACCTGCCGCTTAGCTGGAAAAACTACCTCTCTGTGGAGCCGTCGGCCGGTTGGCGGCAGACCGTCTGGGAGATGACACGGCGGGAGGACGAAAGCCTGGATCGATCCGACTACCGCCAGATCGTCGATGCCCGCCTGGACCTCTCTTCGGAGTTTTCAAAGGTCATGGGATCACCCATTGCGGCCGTGGACCGCATTCGCCATAGCGTCAGACCGCGTGCGATTTATCAATATATCCCCAAACAAGACCAGTCGGATCTACCCTTTTTCACCGAGCTGGACCGCATCGACGCACGCAATGCGATCACCTATTCGCTCACCAACACCTTTACCGCCAGAGGCACCCGCAAGTCTTCTGTTAGCCAGGCGGATGACAATCGTCCGGTTGATAAACAGAGTCAAGTGCCGAAACGGTTGACGACCGACATTCTGACCAAGCCGACATCGACCTACCATCGTTTCTGCCGGTTTTATTTGGAGCAGACCTACGATGTCAACGCCGCCCGCGAGAACCAGCCAGAACCATTTTCAGACATCTTCGGAGAGTTGGACCTTTCCTTCGGACGCTATTTCGGCTTCGATTCCGATGCCCGTTTCGATGTTTACGACAACCGATTTTTATCCCATAATATTGCCTCAACCATCGCCGACCGTCGCGGCGATCGGCTGTGGGTGGAACACAGCTACGAAAAAGACGTTCAAGAATCCATTAACAGCATGCTGTCGATCAAACTAACCGATCACTTGACCGTCAGGGGGGTTTACGAACGCAACCTGCTGACCGAGACAGACATCCGCAAGGGCGCCGGATTCCTTTACACCGCCCAGTGCTGGTCGGTAGACTTCTTCTATGCCAAGGAAGGCCTGGACAATAAATTTTCCTTCTTCATCAATTTGACCGGTATCGGTGGATTCGGACAATAGGCGACCCGGTGAAACGCCCATTGCATTTTGGCCAAAGGGATGCTAAACGGGTTGGCTTTCAATACTGCCCCCGGATGTCAGGGACCCATCGCATGGCGGGTGGCTTGGATCTCCGGTCAAGGCCGGAAAGGCAAAAGCACGTCAGTGCGCAAATGGCTGCGGTTGCGACCGGGGGCACAGCACCCGGTTTGAAACAAACAATCAGCGGTTGGCTAACGAAATCTATGACTCCCACCGACCCATCGGAAAAGCACCCCTTGGCTGGAGATAAATTATCACGCGCCTGGTACGCGCTGCATACAAAAAGCCGCTTTGAAAATGTGGTCAACGAGGGCTTGGCCAAAAAGACCCTGGACGTCTTTTTGCCCAAGATTACGGTAAGGAGCAGGCGCCGTGACCGGCGCAAAATGATCCGGGTGCCCCTTTTCCCCGGCTACGTCTTCGTCAAAACCGACCTAAACCCCTACGAGCACATTGAAATTCTGAAAACGACGGGAGCAGTCAAACTGATCGGCAGCACTCGGGGCCCGGTACCCATTGACGAAAGCACCATTGATTCACTCAAAATCATGGTTTCCACGGACGGCGAAGTGATCACCGGCACGCGATTCAAAAAAGGGGACCGGGTGATGGTGATCAACGGTCCCTTTGCCGGGGTGACCGGCATCTTTTCAAGCTACCGCGGCGATGGCCGCGTAATCGTCAACATCGAAGCCCTGGGCCAGTTCGCCGCCGTCAACGTCGATGCCGCCGACGTGGAGAAACTGCCGGAAATATTATCATAACAGTGTGCATCCAGAAATAGGCAAATTGGGTTGAGATCAAGACGTGCGAAAAATATTACCATAGGCGCCCCGCAGGAAGTGCCCTTGGGGTACATATGGTTGATATTCCGAGGACAATATTTTGAGCACAACGCAGATGTCGGGCAAATTGGTCATTTATGGATGGGCACTAACTACTTGACTTTCTATTAAGTTCTATTTTATACAAGCATTTTCAATCCCGTGTACACAATGATCGCTCAAGGAGGATATATGAACAAACTGGAGCTCATCTCCGCTTTGAAGACCAAAGCCGACATCTCCAAATCAGAAGCGGCAAGGGTGGTTCAAATCTTTTTTGACAGTATGGCCGACGCCATGGCTGATGGAGAACGTGTCGAGATTCGTGGACTGTGCAGCTTCTTCGTCAAAGAGTACAAAAGCTATACGGGAAGAAACCCCAAAACCGGCGAAAAGGTTACCATCAAACCCAAAAAGCTTCCCTTTTTCAAAGCCGGAAAAGAGCTCAAGGAACGGGTGGATCAATAGACGGCACATGACCCCGCAACCCACTGACCGGCGCTCCTGGTAGCAGGTACCGGTCGATGAAGGTGCCTTGCTATACCACCTCCCGGAACCCATATAAAATGACGACGGCAAGCGGATTCAACGCCATCGTTGGCCAATCAGACGCCATCCGGTTGCTCAGGACCCTCGTCCGCAACGGGACACTGCCCCATGCATTGGTCTTTACCGGTGACGCTGGGGTGGGGAAAAAGATGACGGCCATAGCTGTTGCCATGGCCTGCAATTGCCTGACGCTCAAATCGGCGCGTGGCCAGCCGCTCCCCATTGAGGCCGTCGACCCCTGTGGCGGTTGTGCCCCCTGTAGGAAAATCGCCGGCAATCACCATCCAGATATTATTCGTGTCGCCCCCCATTCGTCGGTCATTCGGATTGCCCAGATCAGAAGTTTGCTTCAATCGCTGAGCTTGAAACCACATGAAGCGGACCGACGGGTTGTGGTCATTTCCGATGCGCAGGCAATGAATCCTGAAGCCGGCAATGCGCTGTTAAAGGTGTTGGAAGAGCCGCCGGACCGCACCTTGATTATGTTGACGGCAGGTCAGACCGCCGATCTGCTGCCAACGATCGTCTCCCGATGCCAGCATATCCGGTTTTCACCATTGGGTGCAGCGGAAATCAAACAGCTGCTGATCGCTTCAGACGGCCTCGATGAGCAATCGGCAGCCACCCTTTCCCTCCTGTGCGGTGGGAGCTACGCGCGGGCGCAGCAACGAATCGATCGGCGCTGGTTCCGTCGACGTGAATGGATTATCCAGGCACTGGAGGATTTGATAGCCGGCAGCGGTGAAGTGGACATCCGGGCCTGGTTGGCATTGTCTGAAATGATCAGCAAACAAAAGGATCTGGTTGAAGAATCGCTGGAAATCATTACAATGTGGCTGCGGGACGTGCTGGTGGTGGCCTGCGACCCGCAGCGGGTGTTGAATCATGACCGACTAAAAGCGTTATCGGCGGCGGCCCAGCAGATCAGCCGACAATCACTGCTCCAGCAGATTGATGCGGTTTACCATGCCCTAACGGCGCTGAGATCCAATACGAATGTAAGGCTGACCCTGGATGCCATGGCCCTGCAAATGGCGGCGGCCTGCTGCACATACAAGTGAGAATATGGAAAAGAAAGTAGGAATCCGGTTCAAGGCCGGAGGTAAGATATACGATTTCAGCTGTGGTGCGTTCGTGCTAAACGTGGGTGACCAGGTGATTGTGGAAACGGAGAAAGGCCTGGGCTTTGGCACCGTGGAGACTGCGCCGGAGTTGGTGGAAAAAACCGGCAAGGCGGGCAAATCGCTGAAAAAGGTGTTTCGCAAAGCCAACGAAAAGGACCTCAATCAGGTTGAACACAACAAGGTCCTGGAGCGAGAAGCCCACGCTTTCTGCCTGAATAGCATCAACGATCTCGGATTGAAAATGAACCTTTTCTCGGTGGAGAGCACATTCGATGCCAGCCGGCTGACCTTCTTCTTCACCGCCGACGGGCGGGTGGACTTCAGGCAGCTGGTCAAAATACTGGTCAAGCGCTTCAAGGTGCGCATTGAAATGCGCCAGGTGGGTATTCGTAACCAGGCCAAGATGTGCGGCGGCCTCGGACGTTGTGGGCGCGTATTTTGTTGCTCATCATTCATGGAGAAGTTCGAACCGGTATCCATTCGCATGGCCAAACAGCAGGGACTCTCCTTGAACCCAACCAAAATATCGGGACAATGCGGTCGGTTGATGTGCTGCCTGACCTTTGAAAACGAAACCTATCGAAAACTAAAAAAGGGCTTTCCCAAGGTTGGAAAAATGGTGACCACCACATGCGGCCGGGGAAAGGTGACCCGCCATAACGTCATCTGCAATCGTCTGACGGTAAGATTGGAAGAAGGTGGGGAAGCGGAGATCAGCCTCGACGACATCATCACGAACAGGAGATAAACCATGGCGGCACCGTTTTACGTAACCACCCCCATCTACTATGTGAACGCCCGGCCGCACCTTGGCCACGCCTACACCACCATTGCAGCTGATGTGGTCAGGCGTTTCCATAGCATGTCCAGCGACCAGACCTATTTTCTCACCGGCACCGACGAGCACGGCGACAAAATTGTACGTGCTGCCAAAAAGGAGAACCGGTCGCCAAGAGAATATGTAGACCACATCAGTAGTCTCTTTAAATCGTTGTGGCCGGAGTTGAACATATCCAACGACGATTTCATCCGCACGACAGATCCCGCCCACATGGCCGTGGTGCAAATGATTCTCCAACGAATCTACGATGCCGGCGACATCTACTTCAGCGAGTACGAGGGCCTGTATTGCTTCGGATGCGAGCGATTCTACAACGAACGGGAGTTGGTTGACGGCTGCTGCCCTGACCACCAAACCCCACCGGAAACCATCAAGGAGTCCAATTATTTTTTCAAGATGAGCCGCTACCAGCAATGGCTGATCGATCACATCAAGCAGCATCCCGGCTTCATCCGCCCCGAACGCTACAAAAACGAAGTACTTGCGTTTCTGCGCGAACCGCTGGACGACCTGTGTATATCGAGACCCAAATCGCGCATCAAATGGGGCATCAACCTGCCGTTTGACACCGGCTACGTGACCTACGTCTGGTTCGATGCCCTGCTCAACTACGTGTCGGCCCTGGGCTACCCGGACGGGGAGTTATACAACACCTATTGGCCCGTCGCCCAGCACATCGTGGCCAAAGACATTCTCAAACCCCACGGCATCTATTGGCCCATCATGCTCAAGGCTGCCGGCATCCCCATATACCAGCATTTGAACGTTCACGGTTACTGGAACGTGGACCAGAGCAAAATGTCCAAGAGCCTCGGCAATGTGGTCGAACCGCTGGAGATGAAAAATATCTACGGCCTGGATGCCTTTCGTTTTTTCCTTATGCGGGACATGACCTTCGGCCTGGATTCCAACTTCAATGAAGAGGCACTGGTCCAACGAATCAACGCCGACCTGGCCAACGACCTGGGCAATCTCTTTTCCAGGGTGCTCTCCATGGCCCATAAGTATTTTGGCGGCGTAGTTCCCGCGCCGGACCCCGAAGCGGAAAAGGAGATGGACCTGGGGCTGCAGAAAAATGCCCGCAGCACCATCGACGCCTACACGGCCAGCATGGATCAATTTGCCTTCCACAAAGGCCTTACCGCTGTCTGGGAATTGATCACCCACATGAACAAGTATGTCGACGTGACCGCGCCATGGGTCTTGGCAAAAAACAAGGCCGCACGCAAGCAGTTGGAAACGGTGATCTATAACCTCTTGGAGGGGTTGCGCATCATATCCGGACTGATCTATCCGGTTATGCCCGATACGGCCGCCCGTATGCAGACCCACTTGGGGCTGGGTGGTGACAACGCCTTCTTCAAGCTGGACCGGCTGCGTGGGTGGAAAGGACTTGAAGCGGGTGTCAAACTGAAAAAAGCAATCAGCCTGTTTCCTCGCATCGACGTGGAGAAAATCCAGCCTCACACATCCGATAACAACGTGACCCAGATCATGGAAATGCCCATCAAACCGCAAATCACCATCGATGATTTTGCCAAGGTCGACCTGCGTGTGGCCACCGTGGTGTCTGCCCAGGCCATCCCGCGGGCCAAAAAACTGCTGCGGCTGGAAGTGGATATGGGTCAACGGCGAACCATCGTCTCGGGTGTTGCCGGCAACTATACCCCTGAGGCGCTGGTGGGCAAACAGGTGATCGTCGTGGCCAACCTCAAACCGGCCAAACTCATGGGCGTGCTTTCAAAAGGCATGCTCCTTGCGGCCACAGACGATTCCGGCCTTGCCGTGGCCACGCTGGACAAACCGGCTAAACCCGGCACGCCGTTGAGCTGACGATCACCCGCATGATTGTTGGGACGGATTCCACCATGCGCCCGCTGCCGACATCAGCCGAATGGGGGCTTGTTGAAATTGGCTCTATTTAAACGCCAACCACCACCTCGCCAGCCCAGCTGGAGAATTTATCAGGAGCACCTTCGAAGGCAGTATCTGCCATCCCGGCGCACCAAGCTGCAGCGAGGCGGACCGTGGGTGATCGTTGCGCTGGTGCTGCTAGTTTTTTCTGGCAGTTGGTGGGTGCTGACTGCAGGCATCAATCAGGATAACAGTTCCCCGGTCTCCAAGCCAGCTGCATCACCGCCGGCCCAGGAACCGATGCTGATCCCCAAAACGGATGTCCGCATCCTCTTGGGCAATACCCGGTTGACCAATCCGGACACCTATCGCCATGTGGTGACCTTTGACGGTCGCCCCTATCAAGTGGATGTCAGCTTGGATGTGGG
>JASFFF010000003.1:0-31181 GCA_050124445.1 Desulfosarcina sp. | reverse complement strand
GCGATCGATGCCGCCAACAAGGCCATGGAAGAAGAGCTAAAAGAAAAACAACGCCTGGCGGAGGAGGAGGCCGCTCGCAAGAAGGCGGCGGCCGAAGGGCCGTCACTGGACGATATACCGCCGGAGGAGATGCTTAATCACATCGAGTCCATCCGCGAAATCATGGAATTCAGCGATCAGGAGAAGGAAATTCGGGTGATGTGTGAGCAAAGTTCGATCCCCAAGAGCCTCGTGGACATTGCCGTTTCGGAACCTGACAAGCTGGACGAACTGGAAAAGAAGGCCGAGGGGTAATAGGCCCTTCAAGCACGCCTGTCGTTCCAAATCGACAGGTTGGATCCGGGTTTCGATTTCTCCATGAACGCCAGTCATTTGCGCTGCGAGAGAAAGTCGAAACCCGGTTCTGCACTCATGCCCGGCTGATTCTTACCGATAAACCTGAACCATACTTGCTTTTAAAAGCGGGGGTCACTTTCACCCAGGTGATTCGCAAGCCAATGGTTTGACTTTTACGATGAATGGACCCATCGTGATATAGCCAAAACGACCCATTTTAGAACATCATTTTATAAGTTGTTAACCGGTTCACCCCAATCAGAATAATCAACATGTGCATTATGGCTTTTGCATGGTTGGCGGGTAAGCACAAATTGGTCGTGGCGGCCAATAGGGATGAGTTTTATCGCCGGCCAACCAAGGCCGCCGCATTCTGGGATGACAACCTAACCCTCGGCGGCCTCGATCTCGAACATGGTGGCTCGTGGCTGCTCATTGACCGGCGTGGCAGGTTTGCCGCACTAACCAACTATCGTGATCCTGCGCTGCTAAAAGACGGCGCGCCAAGCCGGGGCAGCATTGTCAGGAATTATGTGAAGGGCAACCAGCCGCCGCGGGTTTTTTATGCAAACCATCTGGCCCAGACCAACCGTTACAACGGCTTCAATTTGCTCATGCTGGATAGAGACCGGCTCTGTTATTATTCCAACGTAAGCGCTACATTTACCGAGCTCAGGCCCGGTGTTTACGGCCTTAGCAACCATTTACTCGATACCCCGTGGCCCAAAACCTTGCGGATCAAGGCGGGCCTGCAGCAATTGATAGACAACCAGACGGTCAGCCACACCGTCCTGTTGGATCTGCTTGCCGATAACATGCAGGCTGCTGACGCGGCCTTGCCGAATACCGGCATTCCAGAAGCACTCGAAAAATCCCTCTCTTCGATTTTCATATCCCTTGACGATTACGGTACCCGCTGTTCGACCGCCCTGACCATCTCAGAGCGCGACCAGGTCGCATTTACGGAGGTCACTTATGACAGCTCCGGAATTGAGGCCGGTCGCAACCAATTCGAATTCAACCTGAATCATTTTGGAAGGTGAAGATGGTTTTGCCAATCATGCTTGCAGCGGCCAAAAAATGGGCAACGCCAGCATCAGTACGACCAGGACAAGCAGCGTCAGTGGCAGGCCGACCTTGACATAGTCGATGAAGCGATAGCCGCCGGGGCCCATCACCAATACATTGGCCGGGTGAGAGATGGGTGAGGTGAAGCTGGAAGAGGCCGCCATGGCGATTCCCATCATCAGTGCATAGGGTGAAATGCCCATGCCGGCGGCGGTTTTCAGAGCGATGGGCGCCATGAGAACCACCAAGGCTGCTGTGGGAATGATGCTGGTACCGATAAAGGTGATTACCAGCAGGCCGAACAGGATTGCATGCGGTCCCAACGGGCCCAGGGCACCGACCACCCCTTCGGCCAGAATCCGCGCCGCGCCAGTCTTTTCCAGTGCGGTTCCCAATGGCAGCATGCCGGCGATGAGAAAAACAGCTTTCCACTCGATATTGCGGTAGGCCTCCTCCATGGTCAGGCAACCGGTCAACACCATAAATGCCGCCCCGATGACAACCGCAATGTAGATGGGAACCCAGCCCATGATCACCGGGATCAGCACGGCAGCCATGATCGTCAAGGCCAATTTGGCTTTTTCTTCACGAGGGACCTCCTGAGCCGTTTCGGTGAGCACCAGAAAGTCGGGTTCACGACCCAGCAAATTCAGTTTTTTCCAGGAACCGTAAAGCAGCAGGGCGTCACCGAACTGCAGGGCCATGTCACGCAGATCCTCGCGATAGGCAGTTCCCTTGCGCCAGATGGCCAGAACGGTCAATCCGTATTTTTCGCGAAAATTCATCCCTCTCAAGGTCATGCCTGAAAGGACGCTGTGCGGAGAGAGCGTCACCTCGACCAGCCCCACATGTTCATCCTCGAGCATGGACGGATTCGGTTGCTGGGTCGAATCCTCGATGAACATGCCCTCTAGTCCCTGCATGAGCAATATGGAGATCATGTCATCCGTTCCCCACACCAGCAGACGGTCGTTGGCCTCGAAGCGGTCGCCTGAAGTGGGTACAACGGCTGTGCCGTCCTGGCGTACGATGCACAGGATCTGGACGTCTACGGCGTCGCCGAGACGGCTCTCGCTCAGGGTCAGTCCGACCAGTTTGGATGCCATGGGAACGCGCAACTGTCGAAGATCGTGCCCCAGCGGAGCGTAGCGGGCTATCTCCTTTTCGGCAAGCACAACGGGTGGTTCAAGCTGAGCGTCCTCATTCAATGCGGCGAGTTTTTGCGATGGCCCGTATACCACCAGGCTGTCGTCGGCCTTTAGCGGGAGGCCTTTGAGGTCTGCATCCAGATGACGGTCGCCGCGTTCAATGGCCAGTACATTCAGGCCATATTGGTTGCGAAACCCCATCTCCGACAGGGTCTGTTTTTCATAGGCGCTGCCGGCTTTCAGACGCAGGCGGGCCACCTGCATGCCCTGGGCGGTCAGGGCATCGGGACCGATGGCATCAGTCTCGGTGAGCAGTTGACCCCAGTGATTCAGCTCCTGGATTTGATTCAGGCTGCCCTCGACAATCAGGGCGTCTCCGGCCTGAATGACCTCGCTGGTCGACGGTGCCAGAAGGGTTTCATCGGTACGGGTTATCCCGACCACGGTAAGACCCAGGGCCGCACCCAATCGGCTTTTGGCCAGCGTCTTGCCTACCAGGGCGGAGCCTTCGGGAATGTTGATCTGAAAGAGGTGCTCCTGCAGCCGGTACTGCGACCGAAAATCCTGCCGACCGGCGGTATCTTTGGCCAGGTTGCGTTGGGGCAGCATGCGTGTGCCGATAAAAGTGACAAACAGGATGCCGCTGGCCATGACCATCAGGCCCACTGGCGAGAAGTCAAAGAGTGCAAAGGGAACCATTCCTTTTTCCTCCAGGGCTTCGCTAACCAGGATATTGGGCGGGGTGCCGATCATGGTGGTCAGCCCTCCCAACAGCGATCCGTAGGCCAGAGGCATCAACAAAACGGATGGGGAACGCTCGGTCTTGCGGGCAATGTCCATGACCACAGGCAGCATCAGTGCAGCCACCGCCACGTTGTTCATAAATGCCGACAGCACCCCGGCAATGAGCATGATGATAATCACCAACGTCGACTCTCCCCGTCCGGCAACCTTCAGCAACTGCCGGCCGAGAATGTTGGCGATGCCGGTGCGCGTCAACCCGCCGCTTAAGATAAAGACGGCCCAGATGGTCACCACCGCCGGGTTGCTGAAACCAGCCAGGGCCTCCTTGGTACTGACGAGCTCGGTGACCGCCAGGACGCCCATTACCAGAAAGGCAATCACCTCCAAGGGCGCCCATTCGGTGATCAAAAGGATGATGACCGCAACCAGAATGATCAGTACCGTGATAATTTCGGGGGACATCCGGGGATTGTGCCTTCCTGCCGCTTGGCCCAATTGGTTGCTGGCGACGGTACGCCGCTGCTGTTGCGTGTCTGTAAAAGGGCGAAGACGCTTTTTGGTACGAAAAAGTGGCCTTTTGACCGCTGCATGAAAATTGGTCAACCAATGATAAAGAAACTTCTGGAATTTGCAACCGAATTATCTTTTAGACCCATTGCAGATGGGCACCAAGGATTCTTTTCGATTCCTTATTGAATCGCACACCCACGCCGAATTTACCCACGGGATTTGCCCTGAATGCACGCGCATGCACTACCCGGAATATATTGCCGACAAAGAAAAAACCAATCTCAACAGTCGGTAGGCCATGCCCGCGGGTGACAATCGATCGCTGCAAACCTATCTTTAGATTGTATTTATCGTCTTTTATGACGATAAATAGGTTTTTTTGAGCTTTTATCGTCTAAAAAGACGATTTGACAAAAATATAAAAATGAACTATTAGTCGTTATATATGACGAAATAATCCTGAAAAACTCAATAAATCGACGAATATTACGATTATGAGAATTGAAAAATTGATGACTGATAGTGCCATTTTGTCGGAATTGGGCAAACGCTTGACCCGGCGACGGTTGGATTGGAATCTCACACAGGCGACGTTGGCCCATCAGGCCGGCATTTCCAAACGTACGGTGGAACGTATCGAAGCCGGTGCATCGGCGCAGATGTCCAGTGTCATCCGCATTTGTCGTGTATTGGATCTGATGCCGGGACTGGATCAGCTCATTCCCCCTTCCGGTCCCCGGCCCATGGATCTGTTGAAGCTTAAAGGCAAGTCGCGTCAGCGCGCATCGCCCAGACGCCGATCAAGCGTTGCAGATGATTCCTGGACTTGGAAATCATGAGCACCTATGCAGAGGTGAAACTGTGGGGACGAACCATTGGTGCGGTGGCGCTTGAGGACGGTCAATCCATAGCGGCATTCGAGTTCGATCCGCGGTTCGCCCGCAGTGGCATCGAACTCTCTCCGCTGGTGATGCCGCTGTCCAAGCGGGTCTACGCCTTTCCAGAATTGCCGGTACAGACCTTTCATGGTCTCCCCGGCCTGCTGGCCGACTCATTGCCGGATCGGTTTGGGCATGCCCTCATCGATGCCTGGCTGGCCACCTTGGGGCGGTCACCCGAATCCTTCAACGCCGTCGAACGGCTCTGTTATGTCGGCCGTCGTGGTACCGGGGCCCTGGAGTTTGCACCGGTGTTGGGCCCCAAAGACAGGCGTTCATCACCCATACAGGTAGACAGACTGGTCCAACTGGCATCGGCGGTCCTCACCCGGCGCAATGCCCTGGCGGTATCATTTGACGGTCCCCATAAAGAAAAGGCCTTGATGGATATTCTCAGGGTCGGCACGTCCGCCGGTGGTGCCAGGGCCAAAGCGATAATTGCCTGGAATCCGGGCACCAATGAAGTGCGCTCCGGACAGATCGATGCCGGCGATGGCTTCGAATACTGGTTGCTGAAGTTCGACGGGGTTCAGGGCAATCGGGACAAGGAGTTGATGGACCCACAAGGCTACGGGGTTATTGAATACGCGTATGCCAAAATGGCCGCCGCTGCCGGAATCGATATGAATGAATGCCGGCTGTTCGAGGAAAACGGCAGACGGCATTTCATGACGCGTCGTTTCGATCGCACCGAAATGGGCGAAAAACTGCACATGCAATCCTTATGCGCCCTGGCACACTACGACTTCAATGCCGCCGGTGCATATGCCTATGAGCAGGCCCTGGCGGTTATCAGACGGCTGGGTTTGTCCATGGATGACAGCGAACAACAATTCCGACGGATGGTCTTCAATATCATCGCCCGCAACCAGGACGATCATGTCAAAAACATCGCCTTTTTGATGGACAAAACCGGACGGTGGTCATTGTCGCCTGCTTTTGACGTCACTTACAGCTATAATCCGCAGGGGCTTTGGACCGCCAGTCACCAAATGACCCTCAACGGCAAGCGTGACGGTTTTAAACTGGAAGACTTCAGGGCCTGTGCCAGGGCTGCCGCCATGAAACGGGGACGCGCGGAGACCATCATCCAGGAAGTCGACGGGATCGTTTCCCGATGGCGGGACTTCGCCGATGCGGCCGGCGTCCCGGCCGCATGGCGGGAGCGGATTCAACAAACCTTGCGTACCAATCGGTTTAGATGACCCAACCCATGGGCATGATCGATTCTGCAACGCTTTATCCCTTCACCCGAGCCAGGGCTTTTTCAAGTTCCGGCAGAATGTCGAAGAGATCGCCCAGCGCATAATAGTCGCAGTTGGCCATGATGGGGGCGTTTTCGTCCGTGTTAATGGCGATGATCGTCTTGGCGGTTTTCATGCCGGCGAAATGTTGGATGGAACCGGATATGCCGACAGCCAGGTACACCTTGGGGTTTACCTTGATGCCGGTCTGCCCGACCTGCATGGCATAGGGCACCCACCCGTTGTCCACGGCAACCCGAGAGGCACCCACGGCGGCGTTGATGTGTCTGGCGCAATCGAAGAGCAGTTTGAAATTCTCAGCATTTTGCATGCCCCTGCCCCCGGAAATGATCACATCCGATTCGGCCAGGTCGTGGCCGCCGCCACCATCGGCGATGCGGGTTTCGACCACACGATAGCCGGCATCTGAATCCGTTTTAAATGGGAAGTCAATGATTTTAGCCAGCACCGGAGCCTTCACCGGCTTGACGACATTGGGCCGCAAGCCATAGATGGTATGGCTGCCGTAAAGTGCGATGGTGGCGATCGTTTTGCCGGAGTACTGGGAGGTCTTCACCCGTTGGCCGTCCAGGTCGATGTCGATGCAGTCCATGACCAGCGGTGCATCCAGTCGCGCGGCGATTCGGGGCAGCAGTTCTCGACCTGCGGGGCTGGTCAGCCCGATCAGACAGGTGATCTTAAACCGCTGCATGGCCGCCACCAGTGCGGCGGCCTGCGCGGCTGGGTCCCAATGCATGCGGCCGGTCTGGATATTGAGGATACGATCCACGCCGAATGGTTCAAGGGCGGATTTGGCGTCGGCTGCCGGACCATCTACCACCAGGGCGGTGAGGGGGCGGCCCTCAGTGCGTGCTGCCGTTGCCAGGCCGAAATTGGTCCTTTTTACAACGCTGTCTTTGAATTCAATGAGCAGTCCGATGGATTGCATGCCTATATCACCTTGGCTTCATTTTGCAGGATATCGACAATCTTGGCGGCGATCGAGGCGGGACTGCCCGTCAAGGCCTTGGGGATGCGTTGTTCCTCAGCCATTTTCAGCGTTTCGACGGCCATTTTGGCATCTGGTTGCTCAATGGCCAGTTCGGCCAGGGGGATCTTTTTGACCTGCTTTTTGCGGGACTTGACGATGTCAGGAAACGTGGGGTATTTGGGTATGTTCAGCCCTTTACCGGCGCCCAGCACGCAAGGCATGGCCATGTGAACCATATCGATGATTCCCGGGTCGCGCTCGCATTCGACCACCACACCATCGGCCTCCACCGTCAGCTTGATTACGTTGGTGGCCACGGGCAGGCCCAGACTTTCGGCCAGGCGGAAGTGGGTCTGCATCCCCTCGTTGTCGATGGATTCTTTGCCAGTGAGGATGAGCCGTGGTTGGCCGTCGAGACGGATGGCTTCCGCCAGGGCCCGGGCGGTGAAGATGCTGTCGTGGCGGCGGTCGGTCTCGATCAGAATGCTGCGGTCGGCGCCCATGGCCATGGCGGAACGCAAGGTGCTTTCCGCTGCCGGTTTTCCCAGGCAGACGGCAACGACCTCGCTGTCGGTAGATGCCTTTTTGATTTTGGCCGCCTCGGTCAGGGCATGCTCATCGTAAGGGTTCACCAGGAAGGTGATCGTCTCGTTGATTCCGTTTTGCCCCTCGAGGGTGATGGTTGCCGCCGAATCGGGCACATGCTTGACACAGACATAAATGTTCATGTTGCCTTCTGCGTTCAACCCTTAACGGCATCCTGGGTTCCATATCGGCGTTTTCGGGCGATCGAAATCCGCAACCCAGCGCTGCTGCGCCAGCGGTCTCGACACCCGGCGGCCTTGATCTGAACCACAGTCTGCCCCTTAGAGCCCGCCCTTTCCCCTTCGGTTTCAGGTTTTTCGTAATGGTGGGTGTTCAGTTTGAACAGTCGGCATTCTCTCTCTTTTCCATCGAAACCAAACCGTCATTCTACTAAAAAATTGAAACCTCAATTAGTCAACGGGCCCGCCCGCGCGGACCCGTTTCCCATACGCAACAACACCCTCGTCTTTTTGGTGCGGATGCGGCAGCCTTATCCATTGACGGAGAAGCTGGAGTTGTAATTGATTTCGCGTTTGCGGGAGAAGAATCCCACGTCCAGGGTGCGTCCGGTATAGCGCATCTTGAACTGGAACGGCTCCTTGTCATGGTCCAGGCCCTTTTCGCAGGCATCGATCAGTTCGGCCATCATGGCGCCGACCACCGGGGCGTTCTTGTATTGGTTGCCGCTGGTGCCCACGGCCATGTAGAAGCCTCCCAGATCGGACTTGTCGTAGACCGGGATCCAGTCGTCGGAACAGTCGTACAGATCGACAACACCCTTGGGCTGGTTGGGCACCTGCAAAGTGGGCACACGGCGGGCAAGGCGGTAGCACTGTGCCTTCCACTGCTCATCGGTCAACTGGTTGTCGCGGCCATGGCCTCCCTTGCCGGCGTAGAATTCATCCGGGTCCACCCACTCCTGGGGATCACATTCCGGATCTTCTGAGCCGATAAGGTACATGTTGCCCACCTCCGGACGCACATAACAGCCGATGTCGCCATCGCTTTGATGATAGCCGTCGTTGTAGTAGTCATAATCATCGGGGGCAGGGCAGTACATGACCTCGTGTCGCAGCGCCTTGGTTTTGATGTTGCAGCCTTCCCAGACGCCCGGAGCCATCTGGTTGATCTTGAACGAATGGGGACCGGCGCAGTTGACCACCACGGGGGCGTCGATTTCGCTGCCGTCGGCCAGGGTGACGCCTTGAACCTTGCCGTCGGCAGCGCGGATCTTGACCACCTCGGCATTGAACATGAACGTGGCGCCCTTGGCTTCGGCAGCGCGCATAATATTGTGGGCCGACAGCGCTGGATCGTTGACGTAGCCGCCCTCGGGGCAAAACAGGGCACCCTCCAGCTTCTGGGTGGGTTCTTCCCAGAACGCCGGATCCTCGGGGCGTTTGACCGGCCAGAATTCGTGCAGGTCCAACACCGGCACCATCTTCAACACCTCTTCATTGGTCAATTCCTTATACTGGACGCCCACGGCGTCGTAGTGTTGTTTAACCATTTGCCATTTGTGGCCTTTGGATTTGATCAGAAAAGAGCCGGTGTTCATATACTTGGCCAGCCCTTTTTCGTCTTTTACGTGGTCCAGGTAGTTCTCCCAGTCCAACCAATATTTGAAACCCTCGTAAGCAAAGGCCACACCGTCTTCGGTGGAGTAGTGGGCCCGAACGATGGCACAGGACCCGGCGGTGGATCCCTCTCCGGCATCGGCGTTTTTATCCACACTCATGGTCCGGTAGCCCATCTTGGAGAGTTCGTAGGCGATGGGTGCACCAATCACGCCGGCCCCGATAATAATGGCGTCATACGATTTGGTCATGATGTCCTCCACTTATTTTATGTTTGGTTCTACATGCATTTTTTGGGCAGCTTTTTCAAGCCCCATCGTTTGCCTGATTGGAAACAGCGGCAACCCCCAAGCCCTGCGGCCTTGTTATCGGACAGGGGGAAACACCCGTGGCGCGCTTACGCCTGCAGGCTTTCAAGCCAACTGCAAAAGCGATTTTCTCCCGCTGGACGCAGATCGAATTCGGCGCCGGCCTTTAGCAGGGCATGCACCATGCTGTCGCCATAACCCCGGCTGCAGGTCAACAGGAAGCCACCCCCCCCGCCGTCCGCTTTTTCCAGGGTGACGATTTGAGAGGGGATGTGGCAAAAGGGGCCCTGCAGCAAGAAGGGCGCCTGCTTGGCCGGATCCTGAAAATCGAGGTTGGTCAGCTTTTCAGCAACCTGGAAGGCCTGGCGGCCGAACAGGGCCAAAAAGAGCGTGGATTCACTGACGTCGGTAAAACCGGGAAAGTCGGGCATTTCCGGCGCTCCCATACCCAGGTGGTAGATGGACACCTGGGTGCGATTCATGCGATTGATCAGGATGCTGCCGTCGAAGGTGCAGGCACCCGGGGATGTTGGTACGATCCGGTCGCAGGGCGTCCGTTCGCCGACCTTGCTGTCCTGAAGATCCCAGCGGATTTTGTGCGCCAGGTCCACCAGCCAGGGGCCCGGACCTTCATCGGGATACGCCAAGGCGACCGTCCAGTTGTCGCGGCGTTCGCTTTCTAACGCCTCTACCCCGAAGCGCACCGGCGATTCTCTATTGATTTCAGCCATTTTCTATTTCTCCATATCCCTGTAGGATTTTTATCGGCTTTTCAGGCTAGCGCGAACCAAGAAAGGGTCGGTTGTGGTTCAGATCAAGGCCGCGGCCATTTGAAAGCCGGAGGCATGGCAGCGCTATGTTGAGGACTTCCAAAAGGCGAGAACGCAGATTTGAGCCACAAGATGCCCTTTCGATAAGCTAATTCTTCATGCGTTCGCCTGTGGGGTCATAAAACGGCATATCCACCACACGGGCGGCCAACCGCACCCCGTTGCACTCATCCTCGAAGATTTCCAGCCGGGTCCCCTTTTCCGCCAGCGGGGCTTCCACCAGAGCCATGCCCACGGCCTCGCCGGTGGTGAAACTCTTGCGCATGGTGGCCACATAGCCGCGTACCTCTGTGTCGACGATAAGGGCGCCGTCACGGGCCGGCCGGTCATCATTCTCCATGCGGATGCCCACCAGTTTGAACCGGCCGGGATCCCCTTCCGCCTGGCGCAGGGCCACGGCACCCACGGTCTTGGCCTCGGTTTTTTTTCGATCCCAAAGAAAGCCCAAGCCCAGGTCCAGCAGGTTGGTGCGCTGTTCCGATTCCTGACCAAGGATAATGTGGCATTTTTCCATTCGCAGCACGTTCTGGGCCTCAACACCGAAATTGCGGATGCCGAACTCGGCACCGGCCGAATTGAGCATGTCCCATACCGCCTGCATGTAGGAGGAGGGCAGGTGCAGTTCGTAGGAGCGTTCACCCACAAAGCCCAATCGCATGGCGCGCACGAAAATGGTATCTTGAATCATGAACTCCCGGTACCCGGAAAAGGGAAAGGCTTCGTTGGATAGGTCGATGTCCACCACCTTGTCCAGCACCTTGCGGGCGTTGGGTCCCGAGAGGTTGATCACGCCCATGGCGTCGGTCAGGTTGACCAGGTGAAAGTCCCAACCGTCGAAGCGGGTGTGGTAGCGGATCCACTCCACGGTTTGTCCGGCACGGCCGGTGGAGGTCGTAAAGTAGTAGTCGCTCTCGCCCAGTTTGACCACCACGCCGTCGTCGATAACGCAGCCGTCGTCATTGCACATGGCTGAGTATTTGATACGCCCTTGCTTGACCTTGCTCATGTCCGACACATAAACCCGCTGCAGGGCGTTGAGGGCGTCGGGGCCGTGGATGCGGAACTTTCCCAGGGTGGACGCGTCCAGCATGCCCACATTGTTGCGCACATTGAGAATCTCATCCTTGCAGTCGAAATCCTCCGAGAAATATCTGGCCCGCTGCCATACGCCGATGTTGCGGAAGATGCCGCCGTCGGCTTTTTGGGAATGGTGCAGCGGGGTGCGCTTGAACATGTGATGGTTGTAGCCGGCATAGGTGGCCAGGTAGGTGGGCACCAAGGGCGGTCTTACCGTGGTGGGCACGGGTGTGCTGAAAGCGGCCGTGTATTTGGCCACGAAGAGGGGCAGGTTGTGCCCGGGGATGCCGCCCTGTCCCGGTCCCAATCCGACGCCGGCAAAGCGCTTGACCAGTTCGGGCACATCGAAGCCTTTGTCGATGGCCTGTTTGACCGATTTCACGGTGGCGTCCTCGTCGAAGCAGATGAAGCTCTTGCGTCCCTTGACAGGGGCGGTGACCCATTTGCAGCCGCGTTCGGGTCCCGGAAGCAGCGAGGCCGCATTTTCAGCTTCGGCCACGGCGCCGTTCATATCGGCCCCGGCCGCGACGGCTGCCTTGAAGCCGGCCAGGCGTCCGGAGGCTTCGATGGCGTCGGGATGGTTGATTCCGGAAATTCGACCGGCGGGGAACATTTTTTCGGGCACAACGGTGGGCAGAAAAAAGCCGGTATGGTTGTCATAGCCCATCTTGGCCTGGGCCAGGATAAGTGGTCCGTTCACCGGCGTGAATCCGGCGGAGGCCACCAGCAGGTCGCAGGCGAAATCGCGCTTGACGGTGCCTTCCAGCGTGGAAAGGGTAACCTTGTTGACCTGTTTGCCCCCGTGGGCATGGGTGGCCACCCAGCCGTTGAGTACCGGAATCTTGCGCTGCGTCAGGGCCAGCATCAAGTCGGGATTCTGACCATCTTCGCGGATGTCGGCCAAACAGCTGATTTTGAGTCCCAGGTCAAAAAGATCAATGGCCGCTTCCAGTCCCAGGTCGTGACCTACGCAAAACACCGCCTCACTGCCCGGAAGCAGGCCGTAGGTGCGGGCCAGGCGCTGGGCGCAGCCCACCTGCATGACACCGGGCCGCTCGTTGTTGTCAAATAGCAGGGGTCGTTCGATGCAGCCGGTGGCCACGACCACGCTGTCGGATCGGATTTCGATGTAACGTTCGGTAAAGGTGTCCGCCGCCGATCCCACCTGAAAAGCGGTGATCAGATTGTTGTTGTAGGCCCCTACCATGGCGGTATGTTTAAACACCCGGATATTGGCGGTATGCATCACCTGTCGGGCCAGATCGCGGGCCCGCTCATAAAGCGGGGTGCCGTTGTCGGTGGTGCTTACCCGGTAATCGAAACAGCCTCCCAAATGGGGTCGTGCCTCCAGCAGGATGACCCGCTGACCGGACTCGGCGGCTGCCAGGGCGGCGGCCATGCCGGCGGCCCCGCCACCGATGACGGTGACTTCGGCTTTCATGTATCGTTCATCGTACTGGCCCTGCATATCGTAATCGGCCGAGATGACTCCCAGGCCGGCAGCCTTGCGAATCTGCTGCATGGCCACCGGCCAGATGGCGGCAGGCTTGTGCATGGTGTTATAGTAGAACCCCGCCGGCATCATCCAGTCCAGCTTGTCCATGAAGGCCATCCAGTCGAAATTGGCCGAGCCGACCACATTCTGGGCCTTGACGTGCATGCCGTCTTGGAGCGGGGTATTTTCTGTACGCACGTTGGGAACGCCGTCGACCGCCATGCAGGTATTGCTGCATTCGCCGTCTAAGCTGTATAACCCGCGGGGGCGGTGGTACTTTAGGCTGCGCGCAAAGATGCGGACGCCATTGGCAAAAAGGGCCGTGGCCACGGTATCGCCGGCAACCCCCTGATAGCGTTTACCGCGGTATGTCAACCAGCGCTTCTCCGATGGATCGATGCGCAGTGTGGGCAGTTGGGTCAGCCTGTTCATTTGCTTGCCTCCGGTGCTTCCACTTCGAGGTTGTTGGTTGTGTCGCGCCACGTGGTGAACCAGGCGCCGCATCCATCGCGGTGAAACCACCATTCCTTCTGCACGCCGATTGCACATCGATTCATATGGACGTAGTCGCACCAGGCGGCGGGGCTGAGTCCTTCTTCCGCCGGCCGCGGCCCCTTGTCTTCACCGCCGTAGCGGAATTCATAGCCGTTGCGTTTGCCGCAGACGGGGCAGGTTAAGGTCAATGCCATTGAATGCCTCCTTTTATGCTGACAGTGCCGGAGCGCTGTATCTGAATATCTTTCTGTTCGGATGCCCTTTCAGAGGCGGTAGAGTTTGCCCGCCTTGAACTCGGGTGAAAGATGCCGCCTATGGTGAAGCATTAATTGTCCGGCGTATAACTAACCAGCGCCGCCGTCTCACCCATCAGTTGATGGTTCTCATAGCGGCGCAGGTTGAACGGCTTGATCATGTCCGGGCAGTTGCCGCTGGCCATGAATTCGGCCATGTATTTGCCTACGGCGCTGCAGGATTTAAAGCCGAAATAGCCCCAGCCGCAGTCCATGTAGAAGCCTTCGATGGGATCGTTGCCGTCCATGATTGGCGCCATGTCCGGGGTCATGTCGGCCAGACCGCCCCAAATGCGCATGAATTTGACGCCGCGCAGGCAGGGCAGCCAGTCGGACAACGATTCGGCCTGGTGTTTGATGTAGTGGGCCGTGTTCTGGGTGGTGTAGTTGGGCCAGGGATCCATGTGGGCGCCGGTGGCGATCTCACCCTTGAGGGTCTGGTTGGCATAGCAGTGGTAGGCGCCCGAAGAGACCACATGGTCCAGGATCGGCTTTAAGGGTTGGGTCACCATGGCCTGGATGGTCAGCACGCTGATGGGCAATTTGATGCCCAGCATGTGATAGATGATGCCGGCACTGTAGCCGCCAGCGGTTACCAGTACCCGGTTGGTATGGGTTGCACCCCTGGAGGTGTCCACCCCGGTGACTTTGCCGCCTTCGGTGCGAATGGCCGTGGCCTCGGTGTGCTGGTGGATGTGTACGCCGTGTTTGGCGCAGCCTTTGGCCAGGCCCCAGACGACGGCATCATGGCGTACGATACCGCCAGGTGGGTGGTACATGGCCCCGTGAATGGGAAAGGTGATGTCTTCGGATATGTTGAGGGCCGGCACCAGCTCCTTGGCCTGCTTGGCATCGATGAGATGGCTCTCCACACCGTGGAATTGGGCTGTAGCGATGGTCATGCGGGCCGCCTTCATGGCCGCCTCGCTGTGCATCAGGTTCAGGTTGCCGCAATTGTTGAACATCAGGTTGAAGTTCAACTCTTTGGTCAGCACGGGCCACAGGTCCAAGGCCTCTTTGTAAAGCGGTACGTTGTGCTGCGTACGCTGGTTGGCCCGTACGATGGCTGTGTTGCGGCCGGCACCGCCGAATCCGATGTATCGTTTTTCGATGAGGGCCACATCCGTGATGCCGTGCGTCTTGGCCAAATAATAGGCCGTGGCCAGGCCATGAAGGCCGCCGCCAATGATCACTGCATCGTAGCTGGACTTCAATCTGGGTTTCTTGCCCCACAGGGGCTTGGATTTCCAGAACATACGCTCTCCCTGGATGGTTTAAAGAGGTGACACGCACAGGCAAGCATGCACGACCGCTGTCTGATTGGACCCACAAGTCGCAAATGAAATAAAATATGTCAATATAAAAATTAAAATTTGACAAAATGGCGGTTTATTTTACTTGACATATACGCATAGGTCTAATAAAAAAACAAAAAATATAGATGTTTATGTATTATCGAGAATATGAAATGAAACTTTCATAATGGTGTCATCAAGGGAATACCAGTGACAGACGTACAATCACACGTGGTGGTCAATGAGATTGTGAGCCAATTGGACTCCTTGACACCCAAGGGTAAAATTCTGGGCAATTTCATTATTCAGAATCCTCGCAAGGCGGTGTTCATGACCACCAAGGAACTGTCGGAAGCCTGCGGCGTCAGCGAGGCCACCGTGGTGCGGTTCGTGGGGCAGTTGGGCTACAGCGGGTACGGCACGTTCTTGCAGGCACTGCGTGATTTCGTGGATTCAGAGATGACCTTGCCGGATCGAGCGGACCTGCCGGGCATGCAAGGGCCCGGCACCGATCTACTGCATCGGGTGGTATTCGAGGAGATGACCAACCTGAGGCAATTTTACGAATCCGTCAACATGGACGTGCTGGCTCAGGTTGTGACGCAGCTGCAGCAAAGCAGCACGGTGTATGTTATCGGTTCACGGATCTCTTATACCTTCGCCTATTACCTGGGCTGGTCACTGACCAAGGTTCGCAGGGGAATACACATTATAAAAGGCAGTGACAGCGCAGCCATCGACTGGCTGACCAACGCGCCCGACAACAGCCTGGTGACGATCATCACCACATCACGTTATCCCAACGAATTGATCAAGCTGGGCAAGGTTGCCCGCCGGCTGCAGCACACCCTGCTGGTAATCACGGACAACCGTTTGTGCCCGGTGATTCCATTTGCCCATCTGTCCCTGGTGGTGCCCTCGCGCTCCATACCGTTAATCGGATATCCGACCACCATTGCATGCATCATCAATTACCTGGTACTGGAACTGGTCAGTCGGCAGCAGCCCGAGTTGAAGCGGCATCAGGAAAAATTGGAGCAGATGTATTTAGAAAACGATATCCTATTCAATATTCATGCACACGATTGAGGACGCGAGATCCAGCGTCGGGCATTCGCATGTTGACCCAACGCCTTGGTCTTCGAAGAGACGAAACCACTTTTTTTAGGTCTGCCAAGCGGTTGGCCTGCGCTGCTCAACGTTTACAGGTATCCGGTCAGGCCGACACCCGGACGGAAACAACAGGCATGGATGCTTCCTCTACCCATTCCATCACCCGCATGCTCGACATCGGCTTCGAAGCGTTGATGCCGTTTTTCGACGGCTTCGGCGAGGGGGTGATTATTGTCGATCGCAGCGGCACCATTGTCTACTACAACCCCACCATGACTGCCATTGACGAGCTTGCCGCAGCAGACGCACTCGGGAAAAAAGTGGTCGACATCTACGATCTTTCCGCAGAAGAAAGCTATATCATGCAGTGCCTGCATACGCGGCAGCCGATTGTCAACCGAACCCTGCTCTATCGGACCCGCTGGGGCAAGATCGCCAACACCCTGCACACCGTCTTCCCCCTGATCAACGGCGGCCGGTTGGCCGGTGCCATCTGTCTGGTGCGCGAATACAACCTGCTGGAAGAGACCATCGCCTCCGTCTCTTTGCCTCGTCCCCAAATGGCCCTGCCCAACGAAACCCAATTCGATTTCGATGCCATTGTGGGCAGCAATATCGACTTTCTGCGCGTGGTCAACACGGCCAGAATGGCCGCCCGCACCCCTTCACCGGTCATGCTGTACGGCGAAACCGGTACCGGCAAAGAGCTTTTCGCCCAGGCCATCCACAACCATAGTGAAAATCGGCAGGGCCGCTACACGGCGGTCAATTGTGCCGCCATCCCCGAGAACCTACTCGAAGGTTTGCTCTTCGGGACCACGCGGGGGGCCTTCAGCGGTGCGCGCGATAAGATCGGGCTGTTCGAAAGGGCCAATGGCGGAACGCTTTTTCTGGATGAACTTAACTCCATGACCATTCGGCTTCAGGCCAAGATTCTACGCGTGGTCCAGGAGCGCAGGGTCCGGCGTCTGGGATCCTTGCAGGAAAAACCAATCGATTTCAAGCTGATCAGCAGTGTGAATACGGAGCCACATGTGGCCATTGCCGAGAACAGCCTGCGGCCGGACCTGTTTTACCGGCTGGGTGTGGTCTTTATTCCCATACCGCCGCTGCGCAACCGCAAGGAGGACATTGTTTTACTGGCGCGCCATTTTCTAACCAAGCACAGCCGAGCGCTGAATCGTGAGATCAATGACATCTCCAGCGACGTGCTGGCCTTGTTCAACCGATATGACTGGCCCGGCAATGTGCGCGAATTGGAACATGTCATTGAAGGGGCCATCAATCTGGTGGTTTCCAGCCCAACCATCGAACGCCGCCATCTACAGTCCCACATGACGGCCTGGCAGCGACTGAGCGGCCAGCCGGACATGTCGCAGATGCCGACGCAGGTGTCAGCATCGGACAGTTCACCGCGCAACGGTTCTGATCGCCCGTCTAAACCGGCCTCCGGCCTGCTTGGAAAAGAACCTGCGGGGATGAAAGGTAAAGGGCTGCGGCAAATTCAGGCCGACCACGAGAGGCGGGTGGTCTGCGACGCACTGGCCGAAAGCAGTGGCAACGTCACCCGAGCGGCGCAACGCATCGGTATTTCCCGCCAACTGCTCAATTACAAGATGAAAAAGCACCGCATCGATAGACGGCATTTCCTGACCTGATCGGCGGCCGGCCCAATCCGCCAACGGCTT
Organism: Desulfosarcina sp.; assembly: GCA_050124445.1. Taxonomy (GTDB): domain Bacteria; phylum Desulfobacterota; class Desulfobacteria; order Desulfobacterales; family Desulfosarcinaceae; genus Desulfosarcina. Next base: position 13,446 of record JASFFF010000003.1, on the reverse strand, counting down.
TCGCTGTCTCCCCTTGTTGAACAAGATGAAAAAAAATTGTCGTTCATATAGAAAATATATTTTCTATATGTAAAAATTATTGTCGTTTTATGTGCATTCGGTACAGATAGCGGGACCTTCGTTGAAATCCACCAGTGCAGAATTAACTAATTGATATAATATAATAATTAGGATTTCGGAAGGTTGTGTTCGGTGAAATTGATTTCGACTATGTGCCACGGTATGTTTATTGCTTTGTAAATTTTGGTTCCCAATAACCGGGACCACTATCCCTGAACCACCATTTCTTAACCCATGCAATTCGTTCGTGTCCATCCACCAATCATCCATTTATGGCTGGGCACCTGTTGATCGACGGATTCATCACCCACTGGGTCGGCAGGCTTCATTCACTGGCCCGAAATACCATCCAAAAGGAGGCTTAACGCGATGAAATCACAGGCGCGGGTTATCATTATCGGCGGGGGGGCCATCGGCGTGAGCGTGGCCTATCACCTGGCTAAGTACGGCTGGAAGGATGTCGTGTTGATCGAAAAACACGAACTCACCTCTGGCTCCACCTGGATGGCTGCTGGAAATTGCTCGTTCTTTCACGGCAATTACTACTGCACCCAGGTCAATATGAAGAGCATTGAGCTCTATCAGCAGCTGGAGGCAGAAACCGGCCAGAGCGTGGGGTGGCACACGACCGGATCCATCCGCACGGCCGACAATCCGGGCCGCATGGAAGAGCTGGGCTATATCTACAGCATGAATCGCTGCCTGGGATTGGACGTGAGTTGGGTAACCCCGCAGGAGATCCAGGCCATGCATCCGCTGATGAATGTGGACGGCATCACGGCCGGTCTCTATTGGCCCGATGACGGCGATGTGGATCCCAACGGCATTACCATGGCCATGAGCATTGGGGCCAAAAAGTACGGCGCGCAAATCAATACCCACACCCAGGTGACCGGGATCGATTGCACCCCCGCCGGTGAATGGCTGGTGCGTACCGACAAGGGCGACATCACCTGTGAATATGTTGTCAATGCCGCCGGCCTGTGGGCGCCGGAGGTGGCCAAAATGGTGGGCCTGGAAATCCCTTCCATCGCCGGTGAGCACACCCACATCCTTTTCGAAGCCATCGACGTGGTAGAAAAACGCGACACCTATCTGCCGCTGGTGCGCGACCCTGACCGCTCCATCTACATCCGCCAGGAGATGGACAGCCTGATCCTGGGGCTTTACGAGAGCAAAGTCAAACAGTGGCACCCCAGGGGAGTGCCCTGGGACTATGCCCAAACCGAACTTCAGCCGGACATCGACCACATCGCCGATTTTATTGAACACGGCATCCACCGCTTTCCCATCATGGGGGAAACCGGCTTCAAGCACGTCACCGACGGTCCCATCACCTACACGCCCAACGGTGATCCGCTGGTGGGACCGGCCTACCCGCTGAAGAACTTTTTCCACGCCTGCGGGTACAGTTTCGGCATTACCCAGGCCGGCGGGATCGGCCACTATCTGGCCGGCTGGATTATGAACGGCGAGCCTGAAATCGACCTGTGGCCGGTGGACAGCCGCCGCTACGGCAGCTATGCCAACTGGGCATACAACCACGAGAAGATAGAGGACACCTATCCGCGCTTGTACGCCATCATTTGCCCCAATGATTGGCGTGACGCCGCCCGGCCCAACCGCACCGCGCCGATCTATGCCTATCAGAAAGCGGCCGGGGCGGTGTTCGGTGACTATTACGGCTGGGAATGTCCCAACTACTTCACCGGTGATCCCGCGGACAGCCGCGAGAGCCCGGGCTGGAAACGCAACAACACCTTTAAATACGTGAATGCCGAGTGCAAGCATGTCATGCAGAAGGTGGGCCTGCTCGACCTCTCCCGCTTTGCCAAAACCCGCATCACCGGCAGCGGCGCCGAGGCTTGGCTGAACCACTTGACCTGCCAGAGGGTGCCGGTCACCGATGGCCGCATCGCTTTGGCGCCGATGCTGGACGAAAACGGTAATTTCAAGTCGGATATGACCATTACCAAAATCAGGGACAACGAGTACTTCTGTGTTACCGCATCGGTGGGCAAGCGTCACGACCAGCACTGGCTGATGCAACACCTGCCCGCTGACGGCGGCGTCTGTATGGAGGATCTGACCTACAAGCTCGGCTGCCTGGTAATTGCCGGTCCCAAAAGCCGCGATGTCCTGGCTAAGGCCTGCTACAACGATGTATCCAACCAGGCCTTTCCCTTCGGCACCAGCCGGGAGATCTATGTGGGACGGATCAAGTGCCGTATCCAGCGCATGAATTACGTGGGCGAGCTGGGCTACGAGATCTTTCATCCCATCGAATCCCAGATTGCCGTATTCGAGGCGCTCATGGCCGCCGGCAAGGATCACGACCTGAAGATGTTCGGCATGTATGCCATGGACAGCATGCGTTTGGAAAAAGGCTACCTGGCCTGGAAGAGCGAAATGAACGTCCACCACACCCCACTGGAGACCCCTGTGGCCTGGACGGTGAAGCTGGACAAGGACTTCATCGGCAAAGCCGGTGTGGAAAAGCAGAAGGCCGAGGGGGTTCCCCGGCAGTTGGTGTGCCTGGTTTGCCAGGCGGAAGACGCCGATCCTTGGGGGTACAACCCCATTTTCCACGGTGACGCTTACGTGGGTATGACCTCCTCGGGCGGTTACGGTCACCGCGTTGATAAGAGTGTCGCCTTGGGTTACGTACCGCCGGATCTGGCTCTACCGGGCACCCGGCTGGAAGTGGAAGTACTGGGCCAAAAGCTTGTCGCGGAAGTGGTGAACATGCCCCTATACGATCCCAATAACGAGAAGATGAAAGCGTAGAAAAAACCAACTAATAATGATGAATGTTGAATTATGAATGATTGCCTTCATTTAAAATTCAATATGTTGTTGAGGAAGAGAATATGCAAATTTATGTATGCGTAAAACACGTTCCCGATACGGCGGCAAACATCACCGTTGTCGGTGAGAACGGCTTTGATGATACCGGCTGTAAATTCATTGCCAACCCATATGATGAATACGCCGTCGAACAGGCCGTGCAGTTGGTGGAGAAAAACGGCGGCGAAGTTGTCGCTGTCAGCGTGGGCAAGGCGGCCGCAGCGGCCACCATTCGTGCTGCCATGGCCATGGGCGCCCATCGCGGTATCCTGGTTGCTGTGGAAAGCCAGTTTGTGGACAGCCAAACCACGGCCCGGGCGCTGGCGGCGGCCATTGAACAGGACGGCCAGGCGGACATCATTTTCACCGGCAAGGGGGCGGTGGATACAGAAGGATTTCAAACCCTCTATCGACTGGCTGCCCTTATGAACTTACCGGTGGTCAATGAAGTCAGCCGCATGGAAATCAACGATGGTAAAGCCACCGTCGGACACGAGATCGGCGGCGGTACGCGCGAAGTACTCGAGGTCCCCCTGCCGTGTGTGTTGGGTGCCACCAAAGGCCTGAACGAACCGCGCTATCCCAAGTTTCCGGATATCATGAAAGCCAAAAAGAAACCGATCCAGGAGAAGGCCCTTTCCGATCTAGGCATTTTTGAAGACAGCGCCGGGAGCGAGCTGCTCAAACTGGAAAAGGTCCCCGAACGTGCCGGTGCCAGGATGATGGATGGGGATGTGCGCCAGGCCGTTGAAGCGTTGGTGAGGATACTCAAGGAAGAAGAAAAAGTCATATAATTTGAGAAAATGCATCTCGCACTCCAGGCCGGCGTTCTCGGATTATTCAGATCCTCGACGTAGCGCTGCTACGCCTCCGGCCTGAAAAATCCTGCGGCCTTGGCCTGAAAAGCGACCTGCATTTTCTAGACAAGTCATCAATCGGAATTCGCAACAAACGCACATTTACCAGACCTACCGACTTAAGGAGAAAATTAATGGCCAATATCGGTGTGTTGATCGAGACCGAAAACGATACAGTTAAAGAGACCAACTTCGGGGTGCTCACCGCTGCATGCGGCCAGGGGAACAACACCATCGTCGCTCTGATGCTGGACGGTTCAGCAGAGAATGCCAAGGCGGTTCTCGGCCAATATGGCGCCCATAAGGTGATTCGAGTCTCTGTGAATGGGGGAGGCGAGGCGGCTGCCAGCCCCGACCTCAAGGCCCGGGCCCTGGCGGCGGCTGTGGACAATTTTCAGCTGGATGCGATGCTGGGGCTGGCCAGTGCCCAGGGGCGGGATCTACTTGCCAGGCTGGCAGCGATCATGGACCTCCCCCTGGCTGCCGATTGTCTCTCCATCGACCTTGTCGGGCAAACCGTTCGTAAATCACACTTTTCCGGGAAGACGGTCGCGACCATCAAGCTGAACGCACCGGTCATGCTATGTACCATTCGCCCCAACGCCATCGAGGCCGTGGCGGCACCGCAGGAAGCCAGCGCAGAATCCTTTGACCCTGCGGTGCAGGACCCCGATCTGATCAAGGTGGTGAAGGTGACCAAAGAAGCCGCCGACAACGTTGATCTGACCGAGGCCGCTGTCATCGTTACCGGCGGGCGACCCATCGCATCGGCGGACAACTACAGCATCCTGGCCGAATGCGCCCGGCTGCTGGGCGGCACCATCGGCGCGTCGCGTGCCGCCGTGGATGCGGGCTTTGCTCCCCATGCCATGCAAGTCGGTCAGACCGGCAAAACCGTCAGCCCCAAGCTGTACATCGGCTGCGGTCTGTCCGGATCGGTCCAGCATTTTGCCGGCATGAAGACATCCAAGGTGATCGTGGCCATCAATACGGATAAAGATGCACCCATTTTTGAAAAGTGTGACTATGGCATTGTCGGCGATTTGTTTGAGGTCGTACCGGTGTTGACTGAGGTGTTAAAAGAAAACCTTTAGCGTGTCCGCCAATTTTTCGGGAGTAGGTAATGGAACAGTACATCATCGTCAAGTCGGCTGTCATGCTCATGGCCCTGATCGGGGCCTTCTCCTTTTTCTTTTTGCGGGTCCAGCGCCTCTATCGCCTGATGATGGCCGTTGAAGGCGCCAGCGAATTCAAGCTGGATCAACTCCGCCGGCGCATCGGCGTCTTGGTTACGGACGTGCTGGGGCAGGCCAATGTGCGCCGGAAGCGGCTGCCCGGCATTGCCCATACCCTGATTTTCATCGGTTTTTTGGCGGTACAACCACACAGTTTGGAGTTGATGATCAAGGGTGTATGCCCGGCCTTCGAGGTGGGACGCTGGATTCCCGGTATTTACGGCGGCTACCTGTTCATCGCCGATATTCTGGCCGCCCTGGTCCTGGTCGGATTCGCCTATGCCACCTACCGCAGGACCGTGCTGCGACCGGCCTATCTGACCATGGGCATGGATGCCAACCTGATCATTCTGTTCACCTGCCTGATCATTGTCACTTTTCACGCGATCAACGCATTTCAGATCCTGATGCCGGCCACGCCCGGCGCTTTCGATTATCAGGGGGTGCTCCCCGTTTCCAGTCTCTTGGTCGGCATGTTCGACCTGAATGGTTTGCGCCCCCAACAGGTTTTCAGCGGATACGAGATCGCCTATTGGATCCACATGGCCACAATTCTGGGGTTTTTGGTATACATTCCCGGATCAAAACATCTGCATCTTTTGGCCGCGGCGCCCAATGTTTTTTTAAAACCGCTCCAACGCGAGAAGGCCATCGTCAAGAGCGACCTGGAGAACGAAGCACTGGAATCCTTCGGCCTGGGCAAGGTCAACGAGTTGAACTGGAAGAACGTGCTCAACCTGTATGCCTGCACCGAATGCGGCCGCTGTGAAGAGCAGTGTCCGGCATCGCATACGCAAAAACCGCTGTCGCCTAAAAAAATCATCCATGATCTCAAAGTGGACCTGATGGATCAGTCCGACGCCATATTGGGCGGCAACCGGGACCAGGTGCGGCCAATTGTGCGCGAGGACTCCCCGGTTACCGGTGACGTCTTGTGGTCATGCACCACCTGCCGGGCCTGCGAGGATATTTGTCCGGTGAACATCGAGCAGCTGGATTTCATCATCGAAGCCCGCAAATATCAGGTGCTTATGGAGGCCGATTTCCCGCCGGAGGTCCAGGAGACCTTCAGCAACCTGGAGAACCAGGGCAATCCATGGGGGTTTGCCGCCGACAGCCGGGCAAACTGGTGCAAGGATATGGATGTACCCTTGATGGGCGATCACCCCGACGCCGACCTGCTCTGGTTCGTGGGTTGTGCCGGATCCTTCGACGACCGGGGCAAGAAGATCTCCCGGGCCATGGCGCGGGTGCTGCAGCGTGCCGGCATCAATTTTGCCATCCTGGGGCCGGAGGAAGCCTGCAACGGCGACATGGCCCGACGGGCCGGAAATGAATACCTGGCTCAGATGCTGATTCAACAGAATGTGGAAACGCTCAACGGCTACCATCCCAAACGAATTCTCACTGGATGTCCGCACTGCTTCAACATCCTCAGGAACGAATATCCCCAGTTCGGCGCCCGCTACGCGGTGGTTCATCACACCGATTTTCTGGTCGAACTGATGGCTCAGGGCAGGCTTTCGATGGCGGCACCGCATGATGGCAGCCTGACCTATCACGACTCCTGCTACCTGGGACGCTGGAATGGCATGTACGATGCACCGAGACAATTGCTCCAGGCGGCAACCGGCGGCGCCGGACCGTTGGAGTTAAACCGAACCAAGGATAAAGGCTTCTGCTGCGGGGCCGGAGGCGCCCGCATGTTCATGGAAGAGACCCTCGGCACGCGCATCAATGGCGAGCGCGCTGCAGAGGTCATCGCCAGTGGGGCGAAAACCGTCGCCACGGCGTGTCCTTTCTGCACCACCATGATCCGCGACGGGATCATGGAGAGGGCGGTGGACGTGGATGTAAAGGACATCGTTGAGATCGTTGATGAGGCCACGGGGTAGCGGCCAGTTCACGTTCGAACGCCGAGACGGCATCTCCGGTTGCACCGGGGACTGATCAAAAGGAGGGGGGATATGAACCAAAAACGCTATCGGCTGACAGTCAAAACGGGCATGGGGTTGAAGATTTGCCCGCCGGTGTTTTGGACATCGTCGGTGCTGATCGTCCTTTTCATCGCACTGACGCTCATCAACGTCAAAGCGGCCAGTGCCGTGTTCAGCGGAGCCAAGTATTTTGTCTGCGAGTACGCCGGCTGGTTTTTTGTGCTCGCGGTCAATATCACGCTGGTCTATGCATTCTGGCTGCTGTTTAGCAAATACGGGGCCCTGAGAATTGGCGGTCAGAAAGCCAAGCCGGAATTCACCTTGTTCGGTTGGTTTTCCATGCTCTTTAGCGCCGGAATGGGCATTGGCCTGCTTTTTTATGGCGTGGCCGAACCCATCTACCATTACATGTCGCCGCCCATGGGCGTGGCGGCCAAGACCATGGAGGCGGCCCAATTGTCCATGGGCATCACCTTTTTCCACTGGGGACTGCACGCCTGGGGCGTATATGCGCTGCTTGGTTTGGGGTTGGCTTTTTTCTCGTTTACCCGGGGCCTGCCGTTGACCATCCGATCCATTTTCTACCCATTGCTGGGCGAAAAAATTTACGGCCCCGTCGGTCATGCCATCGACATACTTGCAGCCATCGCCACCCTTTTCGGCCTGGCCACCTCTTTGGGGCTGGGGGCCAACCAGATCGCCGCCGGGTTCAATTACGTGTTCGGCTTGCCCAATACCACCGCTATTCAGATCAGCCTCATTGTGGTTATTACCGGCTGTGCGACCCTTTCGGTGGTCGCCGGTCTGGAAGCGGGCATCCAGCGTTTGAGTAAAATCAATTTTGTACTGGCCGGTCTGCTGCTGCTGTTCGTCTTTCTGATGGGACCGACCCTGTTCATTTTAGATGCCATACCGGAGAATATCGGCAACTACGTCAAGCGCTTCGCCAACTTGTCCTTCTGGACCGAAACCTACACCCAAACCAAATGGCAGAACGGCTGGACGATTTTTTACTGGGCCTGGTGGATCGCCTGGGCACCCTTTGTGGGCATGTTCATCGCCCGCATCTCCAAGGGGCGGACCATCAAAGAGTTTCTGCTTGGTGTGCTGTTTGTGCCCAGCCTGGTGACCTTCATATGGCTGACGGTTTTCGGCGGTTCATCGCTGTACGTCGAGATGTTCGGCGCCGGGGGCATATCGGAGGCGGTTAGCGCCAATGTCTCTACTGCCATGTATGCGCTGTTCGAGAACTTCCCCTTGGCCAAAGTCACCTCTCTTATCGGGGTGGCCGTGGTATGGTTTTTCTTCGTGACCTCTTCGGACTCCGCCTCACTGGTGGTCGACATCATAACTGCCGGCGGGCATCCCGATCCACCCACCTCACAGCGGGTGTTCTGGGCTTGTGCCGAAGGTCTTTGCGCGGCGATTCTCCTTCTCGGCGGTGGATTGGCGGCGCTCCAAACCGCCTGTATCGTGACCGGCCTGCCGTTTGCCGTCGTGCTGATGCTGATGCTTTTCAGTCTCAAAAAGGGACTGGATGAGGAATACGGCAAGACATTCGGCATCCCGGGGCCCGCGTCCGATCCCGACGGCGGTATTATGTCTGCTTCGTCGCAGGCGGCCCGTTCCGTATAACCGGGGCCCCACTTGGGGCGATTCACCGATAAAGGAGGCAGCGGTTATGAAAGCATATAAAAGCGCACTACCGATAGCGGTGTGTTTGATATTTCTTTTTTTGATTCCCACCGGTTTTGCTGCTGACAAGGCCATAACGCTGGCCACGTTGGAGTGGGAGCCTTATGTGGGCGCCGATATGCCCAAAAATGGCTTTAGCGCCGAGATTGTCGTGGCGGCATTCAAACGCACTGGATACACCGTAAAAATTGAGTTTCACCCCTGGACGAAAACCCTGAAAATAGGCAAGGCGGGCCAAGTCGACGGTATATTTCCGGCCTACTGGACGGCAGAACGGGAGGTCGATTTTCTATTTTCCGAACCTTTCGCGGAAAGCCCCCTTGGCTTTTACAAGAAATCCTCTGCGGTGGCCGGTCCCAATATCTCGCAATTGAAACGGTCAGACATCAATATTGTCTTCTCAGAGGATCCCCGGATCAATCCCACGGCGGTACTGAAAGACCTTGCAGACTACCGCTTCGGAGTGGTGGAAGGGTATGCCAACACGCCCGAATTCGATGCTGCTGACTTCCTGTCAAAGGTTGCCGCCAAAACCGATACCGAAAATCTGCTCAACCTGATCAACGGTCGGGTGGACCTGATTTTCATCGATCGGTACGTCGCTAAAACCATCATCGTCAAACGGTTTCCCTGGCACCTTCAAGACTATGAATTCATGACCCCCGCCTTGGCCAACAAGCCGCTGTACGCCGCCTTTCCCAGGAGTCGGGATAATCATCAAAAACTCCAGGAAGACTTCAATCGCGGGCTGGCCATCGCCATCCAAGACGGGATGATACAACGACTGTATAACAAATACGGTCTGAAAAGCCGCTTTTAGCTCAAAGGAGCGATTCGTCCATGCCGTACAAATGGGATTGCATTTGGGTTGGAAACGCTTTAAAGAGAATTTATTAAGGGAGGGTCGATATGGTAAATATCAACAAGATCCTGGTGCCCACCGATTTTTCGGAATTTGCTGACAAGGCACTCGAAGAGGCCTTGGAAGTGGCTGAACAATTCGATTCAAAGATATTTTTGGTTCACGCCATCCGGGCAGATCAGCGCTTCAAACTCTCCGAGACGTTCGACGAGGAGACCCAGAAAAAAATCCGCAAAGCACTGTCCAGGAAAACCGAGGCTGCATTTCAAAAACAGATGGCCAAATTCCCGCTGGCAGCGACGGTCGAGATAGATACGCGGGTGTGCAAAGGCGTCCCGTACCGGGAAATCCTTGAGCTCGAAAAGGAAATCAAGCCGGATGTCATCGTCTTGGCATCCCAGGGCCGGTCCGGGTTCGAGGAGTTCTTTTTTGGCAGCACAGCCGAAAAAATCGTCAGACGGTCCACCTGCTCCGTATTGATCGTAAAAGACCGGTTGTAATTGCTGCCGCGTATGATGCAGAGAAAATGCCCGATCCTGAATCCGATGGGAGGTGATGATGCCGGTAGAAACCAAGATCGTTGAGATCCTCAAAAAAAACAAGATCGTCTACGAGGTGGTGGACCACGAACCGGTCTACACCAATCCGGCCATGGCCGAGGCACTGGGGGTCAGTGAAGCCGAAACCGTCAAATCGTTGGTACTGGTGACCAAAGAGAAGCAGATGGTGGTGCTGGTGCTGCCCGGCGATAAAAAAGTGGAGTGGAAAAAGGCCGCGGCCGGCATCGGAACCAAGAAGGTCTCTTTTGCCAAGCCTGAAGCGGTGCTGGATAAAGTCGGCTGCGAGGTGGGCTGCGTGCCGCCTTTCGGCCAGCTCACACCGCTGCCGGTGTACATGGACGCAGATCTGGCCAAGAAAGAGTTTGTCTACTTCAACCCGGGCAAGCACGATAAATCGTTTAAAATAAAAGCCTGGGACCTAAAGAAGGTTTGTCGTCCGAAAATGATCTGACGCCTAGCTTCTTTTTTACACAGGCATTCCAGGGGCTTCGCTGGCAGAAAGTGCTCAGTGCTTGGGGGACAAGGAAACGACCATCCGGATAGAAAGGGTGCCGGCAATGCGCAAACGTGTAAAAAAAATCATCCAGATGTTTGATGATGCGGTTGCTGCCGAACAACGCTATGAGTTTCAAAACGCCAAAAAACACTACAAGAAAATCTTATCGCTTTATCCGGGAAGTCCGGAAGCCTACATCGCCTCCGAGCGAATTGTCGAAATGGATGCGCTTTCGGAGGAATTGCGCGTTTACAAACGCATTCACCGCAATGCCCGCAAAATTCTGACCGATATCGGCATGGATATTGCCGCCAGTGCCGAACTTATGGAACTGCTGATCGACGCGGATGCCATTGACACGGATAGCGAAGCGGCGATTTTTATCCCCCTCAGGGAGGACCATCTGGAACGCTGCATCCAAATGGTCTCCACGGACATGCCGGAGGATCCGGGAGAGAACGCCTTTGGCACGGGCGCCACGCCACCCTTTCTGCTGCGCCCGGGAGAGGATGCCCTTCGACCGGCCAGCCGGCAAGAATTCACCGAGATTGTCGAGACCGCTGCTAACTTTTCCGACAGCCTGGGTATATTGAGCATTCCCGTGGCCACCGACAAGTCCATTTCCGACTTTGAAGCCGCCATGCTGATGGATCGCCATTTTCAAGACCTAAAAATGACCTGCACCCGCAATATGAGCGACGAGGAGACCCGGTTTTTCAGCGATCGTGACGACTGGCTGGACGGCACCAGTCTGATCACCGGCATGACCTTCATGCCCAATATGGTCGCCCCTTTCATCCGCAGCGCCAAGGCAGGCAACAATCTGCTGTTATTGGACCTCACCATCGCCGGTTCGACAGGACCAGCCAGCCCCGAGGCCCTGCTGACTCAGATCCATGCGCAGGTGCTTTTCATGATGGTGCTGGCCCAGACGATTAACCCGGGCGTCGGCTGCGTGCACGGGGGCATTCCCGATGTTCTGGGCATCTCGGGTGATCTTGACTACAGTGATCCCGGACAGCCCTTGATTAATTCGGCCATGGCCCGCCTGAACCTGTGGGTCACCGGCATGGCATCGGCCCAGTCGGGGGGCAGCACCAGCATCGTCAATGACATCCCTGCAGCCGTGGAAGAGTCCGAACTTTCCCGCAACAAGCTGCGTATGTATGGTGTGCATATCCTACGCCACGCCATGGGTGCCTTGGGCAATCTGAACTACTTCTGTCTGGAAAAATTCATCCAGGATTGCCAGCGAGAGCGCGATGCGCGCCGGCAGTGGCTCACGACCCGCCACGATTTTGTGATCCCCTTGTATTTTCCTGAAGACAAGCATGTGGTCAGCGGAATCAGGGAAATCGCGCTAAAAGGAGGGCCGAAGCACGCGGATCACACCCTTGACAATGTTGGCGCTTTCTACCGCTGGCACGAAAAGCTTGCTGAAGTGGCGCGCCAAAAAGAATATTTTCCGGATTTGGATGAATCCGTCGCTGCGAATAACGGAGAATTAGAACGCGGCCCCGATGAAGATAGCATCACCCAATTGCAAGATACATTTTTGCAAACCTGAACATCTACAGCAAACCGCTTCAGTTAACTGCCCCTCAGGGATCATCACGACATCCATTGAAATGCCGATATGCCGCTGCCGGCCAGTTTTTTTCTGGCCTTTTCTGCAACGATGCATTATTGTTTCTGGCTTAATAAAATAGTTCCGTGTATGGGGCGCGGTGGGCGAAATGGTTCTTGAATCGCAAATATTTGGAATTAATTAATATATGACAATTACAGCTGGTACACAGCGGACTCTCGTTTCACTTGTGGCAGCTTGCCTGCTGTTTGTGGCGACTGGTAGCGCGGCTGCGGCACCGAAATCGGCGATTATGCCGGCCGATGTCAGTCCGGTGCTCAAATACCTGTTGGACCTGGTCAACAATCAGGATGGCCATGGATTCGATGCCCATCGGGTTCACCCCTTAATATCATTTATGCAAGCCCACAAGGCACACGACACCGTTTTTCGGGCCGACGGCACCTTCGATGCACCCTCGGCCTACCATGAATTCAGGGTCAATTCAGATCTCAAACGGTTGCTAGGCTATATCTACAATACCAACATTCCCTCATTTTTCCTGTGGCCATCCTCCCTGCGACTGGCCCAATGGACCCGTGTGGACGGTGGCGAAGAGCAGCTTGACCAGTTGCGGTCAGCGGCGGACGAGCTCAAGGGTCCGATCGTCATCAAGGGAACCGAGCGCGCCACGATTACGCCGGATCAGCACACCGGTGCCTATTACAGCTACGATGTGGACAAAATGGTCATCCTGACACCGTTGGAGCAGGGCATGGCCCTGATCAGCGTCTATATCCAACGGGAGCCGTCAGCCGTGGGCAGAAAAGGGTGGGTGCTGGGAGACGATGACGATTGGAGTTACCTCTATACCCAGGAAACCGGTTTGAATGTGGGTGGGCTGGGGTGGGTAAGCACTTACATGTACGATTCCTTCGGGATGACCGTCTACTACCAGCCGGACCCGGATACACCCGTTCTTGATTGCGCTGTTGTCAGCTGGGTGAAGGCCGGTTGGGCCGGCATCAACATGGTCCAGCCCAAGCACATTCATCGCGGCCTGGTCCGTGTATCCACAGCCTTTAAAGCCATCCTGGAGAATCCGCGCCTGCCCGATCCGAACGTACTGGCCGAAACCTTCTCCGATTCCAAAAACCTGCCCACCGCGACACTCAAGGCCTACGGCAAGGATTATTTTCAAAGGCTCGAAAAACGGCTGACTGCAGCAGAAACGCTGAGAAAGAAACTGGGGCAGGCGCTGGACGTCGAGACCGCTTTGGCCCAGATGACCCGGGAAGAGTTATATGCGGCCTTGGCCTTGGACTACTTT
>JASFFF010000002.1:0-38477 GCA_050124445.1 Desulfosarcina sp. | reverse complement strand
CAGACCACACCCAGAAGCAGCAGGGCCGCTATCAGCCAATAGCGCAGGACATGATTGTTACTTGCCATGTTGGCTCCTTGTGAAGTGGGTTGAGGTGATGTCGGGTAGTACCTGAATTTTGAATGAAAATATTATGGAGACATAAGTTTTCAATTAATCAAGTGTGTTACCAAGAATTAGGGTTGCTCGAATTGTGACGCCCATAAGGATAAGGATATGCGGTAGACGATTGCGGCACCATGGGGGATAGACCGGATTGTTTACCTCTCAAGCATGTATGTTGGGCTCGACTTTCATATTCAACCGGAAATCAGAGACGGGCGGAGAAAAACCTGAAAAGATAGATCACGCCTGTTCCCGTCAACCACAGGAACAAGGCGACCAGCACCAGCATGGTAATCTGCGCCGTCCTCGTCGGCGAGCGTGTTTTATTTTTGTCGGATTTCGGTTTCATGAAAAAAATGATAAACGGTTTTGCATTGAATTCATATACGGCGTGGACGCTATATGCAGCCACGCAAGCATGCAGTTGCCAAACGGATAAAATGGTCACGGCAGTTCTCCGCCACGGACAGCGGACCATCAATTCAATGGTTGTGAGCATGAAAAGTAGTCAGTGCCCACCCATAAATGGCCACTTTGCCCAACAAATGTGTTGCGATCTAATTCTCATCCTCGGAATATCAACCATATGCCTGCAGTAAAAATTCTCGCGCGCCTTGTTCTCAACCAAATGTGCCATTTATGGACGGACACTGCGAACGATCGTCAGCCTGACCAGTTGCCCATAATTAACAAAGATGCCCTTCAGTCTCCCTAAATATAAGCTTCAGGCCCCATTTGCAGCCCTATTTTTCTATGAAAAGGTAAAATGTATAATTTATACAAAAAATTGCGAGGACACCGAAAATCGAAACAGGGAGGGCTATCTTGCTATCACTCGAATTCTGGACACCCTTTGGTGAAGCGGCCAAGACAGGCGCCGGATTTTTCTGGAAGTCGGGCTGGGCATTCGTGCTGGGTTATTTTATCAGCGCCATGATCCAGGCCTTTGTACCCAAAGGCCGGTTGACGCCCTACCTGGGCGGTCCCGATGCCAAGAGTATCGGTTTGTCCACCGCGTTCGGAGCTATCAGCTCGTCCTGCTCATTTGCTGCATTGGCCGCTGCGCGGGCACTGGTCATGAAAGGCGCCCATTTCGTTGCCGCGGTGGCTTTCATGTTCGCTTCCACCAACCTGGTGATCGAACTGGGGATCCTGATCCTCATCTTTCTGGGCTGGCAATTCCTGGCCGCCGAAATTGTCGGCGGACTGGTGCTGATCGCCATCAGCCGCCTGCTGGTGATCTGGACCTATCCCAAAACCTGGCTGGAAAAAGCGCGCCAGAAGGTCGAGCAGGCCTCGGACGATGAGGAGGAGGATTTCGACTGGCGCAAGCGAATCAGCAGTGCCGAGGGCTGGCGGTTGGTGGGCCATCACTTCACCTCGGAATGGGCCATGGTCTGGGAGGAGATCGCCATCGGCTTTACCGTGGCCGGCTTCGTGGCCGTCCTGGTGCCTCAGTCCTTCTGGGAGGCCATCTTTATGGCCGAAAGGGCAGCGGAGAACCCGCTCTATTTTCCGCTGGTTCTGGAAAACGCACTTCTGGCGCCTTTTGTGGCTGCGGCCACGTTCATTGGTTCCATGGGCAACATTCCCCTGGCCACCGTCCTCAATTCCAGCGGCGTGTTGTTTGCCGGCATTATGGGCTTTATCTACTCCGACCTCATGGTGCCACCACTGGTGGCCGTCAACGCCCGCTATTACGGGTGGCGCGTGGCAGTGTACATTGCTGCGGTGATGTACGTCAGCATCGTGATGACCGCCCTGATCCTGCACTATTTATTCGCGTTGCTGGAAGTCACCCCGGAGAGTGCGCGGGCTGTCCAAGAGGTGGTCCAATTCAAGCTGGATTACACGTTCTGGATGAACCTTGCCGCCCTTGGCCTGGTCGGCTGTTTGTCCTGGCTGAATCATAGTTGGAACCGCCACAATGAGAAGATGTCAATGGATATGGATGGCGGGGGTACATTCAAGCGCGTCACGGCGATAACAGCTTTGTGTACCATTACCATCAGCATCACTGCTTACCTGTGGTTGTCGTGGTCGTGATACAAAACGTCTGCACTGACTGAACCCAAACAGTGACTCCACAATTAATGCCCGGAATCCCCGGCTTCCAGAATATCGTCTACCTCTGCACTGCGCACCAACAGAGTGGTCGGCAGCGGCTGAAGGAGCCGTCGCAAATTGAACGCCTGGGTGCGAATCTGCCGATCCCGTGGTTCAGGAAGGCCCAGCAATACCAGATCAGAATCCGCGCAGTTCAGCGCCACCGCATCAGCAAAGGACTTCTCGGCGGACGGGACGACCAGAACAACCAACCGTCGACTTGCATCACCGTCGTCAGCATAGCATGACGGACCGGAATCAACACGGGGTGGTGCATGCATAAAAGCTGAAAACGGACCGTATTCAGGTTGCCTAATGAGTAAAAGAAGCTCGGCAGGTCCGTCCTATAGCCAACTACCGTATTGACCCCATAGCTGCTGTCAGCGTTCTGAGCTATGATGTATATACTCGAAAAGAAAACCAGTTGCCTGTCTGTTATTGGATGATTCCTGAATGCAACCGATTCAGGTCGGCAATAGCGTTGCTTTCAGTCAACCGAACCACGTGGCCGTAGGGCGGCGCAAGCGAAAGGAAACAAAACTTATCCGAGGACCAGCATATCAGCAGAGAAAAAATCAAACCATCGATTATCCAATTTCGGTTTTATTGGTGGCGGGGCAATTCTTAAAGATGCTGACGAAGTGTCCGGCGTATCTACCGCAGCCAGCATCTGGAACACGGGTGCCATCGGGATGGCCGTGGCGTTCGACCGTTATGAGATCGCCCTTTTGCTGTCCGCATTAAACGTCTTTACCCTGTTCGTTTTTGGCAGCTTCAAAAAGACGGTCAAATCAAACAACGGGGACGATTGATAGTTCATTGGTCCTGTCGAAACAAGAGATCCGCCGGTGTTTACCAATATAAAACAAGGAGGTCAGAATATGAAACTCAGAGCGTCAGGTCGCGGAAAGGGCATTGTGGACAGGGAACTATTGATGCACCAAAAAACCTGCGCGGCATGCGGGCAGGCGTTAACTTTGGGAGAGCCTGTGGTCCAGGCCTGCGGTGCCTGGACGGGCCCCCCGCAATGGATTCACGAAAATGAGGCCGTTTACGATCGAGAGGCCTCCGTGTACGTCGAGAAAAAATGTTTCGACTCCAGATGATGCTTCCGCAGCAATGATTCGGATATCGCCCCCCTATGATGTTTACCGGTGAATGATCCCGAATAGCACCGCGGCTGATTCTAAATTCCAACTCACTGCTTATCGACTGGTCTTCAATTGTCTCCGCACATTTATAGCCCGGCCACATGGAAGCCCACAGCGCCGGCGTCGGTCCATGGGTTCTTTATGAATTGTAAATGCGGGCTTGCCCCCATTTACTTTGCGTCGCCACAAAAGAGAAAATGATGACCGAGTATAGTAGCGTCCATGCATATGGATTTGCACATCATCGATGCGTTCTGAAGTCATCGGATGGAATCTGCTCTTTCCTCTATCAACCCGACAGCAGAGTCCATGAAAATAAGGGGGGGCGGAATCCGGTGTTGTACCATTTATCTGGATTGATTCTTATCGATCGATCAAACAGAAGAGGAGGTTTTATGCAGACAACACGCATCAACAGCAAAATTGTGGTTACCAGTTTTCTGGCGATTATTTCAGCCCTCTGCATCCCCCTGATCGGCTTAACGGCAACGATGCCGATGGTCACCGACACCGCCATCAGCGATGCCGTCGAGGACGAACTGTTCTTCGATACCGCCATCCGCGCCCATCTGATCGATGTCTCCACCCAGGACGGGATTGTCACTCTTGACGGCGTTGTCGATAATCTGCTGGCCAAGGAGCGGGCCGGTCGAATTGCCGAAATGGTCAAGGGAGTGCGCGCGGTGGTGAACACCATCCGGGTAATGCCGCCCATTCTGCGCTCGGACAAAGAGATCAAAGCCGGCGTTCGACAGGCGCTGTTGGCCGATCCTGCCACGGATTCCTACGAGGTCGACGTAACGGTTAAAGACCATGTGGTTACTTTGTCCGGACTGGTGAACTCCTGGCAGGAACGGGAGCTTGCCGCTACAGTGGCCAAGGGTGTCAAAGGCGTCAAAGGGCTGAACAACCAACTCACCTTTGACTACACGGACAGCCGCCCGGATCGGGAAATCGCTCAAGACATCATCCAGACGCTGCGCTGGGACGTGCTGGTGGACCACGCCTTGATCGATGTCGAGGTCAACGATGGGAAGGTAACCCTGAGTGGCATCGTCGGGAGTTTGGCCGAGAAGCATCGAGCCATCGGCGACGCCTATGTGGCCAACGTATCCGAAGTAGACGCCGAGCGGTTGGAAGTTCAAGGGTGGGCCAGGGACCCGCAGCTCAAAGGAGACAAGTACAAGAACCTGTCCGACAGCGACATTCGTGATGCGCTGCAAGATGCCCTGACGCTCGACCCCCGCGTTGCGTCGTTTGACGTGGCGCCCGACGTCAACGCAGGCGTCGTGACCCTTCGCGGAAAGGTCGACAATCTCAAAGCCCGCCGCGCCGCCTACCAGACTGCCAGCAACACGGTGGGTGTCGTACGGGTGGTCAACCGCATCAAGGTGCGACTGCCGGAGATGGTCGACGACAAAAAACTGGAAGACCGCATCAAAGACGCCTTTATTCGCGATCCGATAGTGGAATCTTTCGAAATTACCGTGAATGTGCGCAATGGCGTGGCGGACCTGTTCGGTTCGGTGGGTACTGCCTTTGAACGGCTGCAGGCCGGGGATTTGGCCGCGCGCGTCAACGGCATCATCGATGTCAACAACTACATTGCGGTGAGCGCCGCTGCGGCACCCTATACGTTCGATCCCTTCCTGGACGATTGGCAGTATACCAGAGATTTCGAACCGCACTACGGACCGCCGTATCGACCCATCAAAACCGACGCGGACATCGAAGCGGATATCCAAAACGAATTTTTCTGGAGCCCGTTTGTCGACGGTGACAGCATCCATGTCGAGGTGGAGGGCGGCATTGCCACCTTGACCGGTACCGTGGATTCGTTGCGTGAATCCCAGGCCGCCACTGACAATGCCTACGAGGGGGGGGCCAGCGTCGTCGACAATCAACTGATCGTGCGCTGATCGGGGCTATGTCCGGTTCGGGGATGACGTTTGGTGCGCATTCCCGAACCGTTTGGCGTGGCGATCGTGACGATGGTGCAGCGGACCCAACCTGCTCAGCAAGGAACAAGACAGAAGCCGCAACCATAATCTGCAATACAGGAATCAATCAGGAGGAAATCAATATGCTACCGGTCAAAAAAATCATAACGACAACCGATTTCAGCCAGCCGGCGCTCAGCGGCATTCATGCGGCCGTGGAGCTGGCCCAAACCTTCGATGCCGAACTGCTGCTGGTCCATGTGATGCAGCGCCTGCAGTCGGTCTCGGGGGCGTCTACGATGGCTGGCTATCATCTTCCGTCTGTCGAAAAAGAGATACGCGAGGAGGTCCTCCAGTTAGCCGACAAACTGGTAACATCGGAGATACCGGACTCCGTTCGTGCAAAGGTTCACATTCTGCAAGGCACTCCGGCCAAAGAGATCGCCGGTCTGGCTGAAAAGGAAGATGCGGATTTGATCGTAATTGCCTCCCGGGGCGACTCGATGTGGAAGCCGATGCTGTTCGGCTCCGTGGCCGAAGGGGTGGTACGCCATGCCCAGTGCCCGGTACTGGCCGTTCCGGCGGTCGACGCGGATTCCGATTCGGACTGATGGTCGTAAGCGTTTTTGTGATCGACTGTCTTTCAGCAGCGGGGACGAAAACAAAGCCTGGGGTCAAGGGCCACTGTCAGCCCGACGGGACGCAGCGGGTATACGCATCAGACACATACCATCGCGCTTTTCTTTGGGGCGCTTGGCGTCAGTTCGCAGGTGCAATCAGCGGGCGTACCTCGGTGACCTTGAAACGGATGGCCGCCACAATGGCATCGGCGGACTGGTCGCCGGCAAGCTTGCGGATGTTCTTTCGAAAGGAATCCACTAGCTCACCATAACGCTCCATGGCATCCACTTCGAGATAGAGGCGGACCCCCTTCCACGTCATGGGTGCATCTCCCGGTTCGATGACGATGAACGCAGCCTTGGGGTTTTTCTTCAGATATTGGTAGGAACGGTTGTTGCCGATGGCCATGACGACGGTCTCTTCGTCGATCATGCGCGGGGAGCCAAAAACGGCCGCGTTGACATCGCCGTCCGTATCGGCCGTTGCCAGGGCGCCGATGCGGTTTTTTCGGTTGAACATCTCCATTATCTGTTTTCTGTGCATGTCGACTCCTTTGACATCCGGTGCGTCATTTAGAAACGCTGCATGATCCGACAGCGACCTCGATGGTTTGTGTAAATCATCAGGCGAAGTGAACCAGGGCTTTTCTCAGGTCACTGTCGATGTCGCTCATGAGTGTGTCTATCTCCGAGCGCAGTTGCTTCCCCTGCTCGTCGTCGGAGGACTCCAGGTCTCTGAGCTTGGCCGCCACCGCTTCGTGTTTGCTTGCTGTGGTGTCCAATGGCAACGTGGGTCGCGTCTCATTCCTGAGTTCTTGTTTGGTTTTGAGTTCATTTAGGGTCTCGCCGAATTGCGTCAGTTTGGCTTCGATTTCGGCACGGTACTTGGCTTTCTCTTCCATGATGCGCTCCTTTTTTTTGATAATCACACCAGCAATTCATTCTTTCCAGTTTCACGCGGTTTTTCACTACGTCCTAATTACGCAATATTATAATCAGATTAAACGTGATCGCGTTCAGATTAAATAGGCGATCCACCGTAGTTCGACCTTACCGGTACGGTAATTATTTCAAGGATCTGATTTAACGGTCGGTTTATCCTGAACGTGCACCATTCACTGTTCAACGGGGCCGGTCACATTCGTCGGTCCCCGCAGGTATCCAGCTTGTCTTGGTTTACCCTGTCAGCGGCCGCCCCAAGAGACCGTTTTGATGCGCCGGATGACGTACTGGCGACAATAATCGTCAGGCTCGGTTCCGCACTCGATGTTTGCCAGTGGTATCTCGGCTCTCGCCGAGTCCTTGTGACCGCCGGCAGAACCCACGTCCCCGAAAAGATCGACGGCCATCTTTCCGGCATTCCGGCGGAATCCGGCGTTGCGGATGATCACGACGAGTCGGTCGCCACTGACGCCCGAAGCGATACTCCAGACCGCTTCGGCCATTTTCATGAAAAAATCTGCCACTTGGACAAGCGTGTCGGGTCGCTTGATACTTCCCATATGCACTACGGCGATGTGGTTGATAAATTGAAGTCTGCGGATGGCTTTTTGGAAGCCCGCAAGCATCTTGCGTGTCATCTCCGACGACTCGATTTTCTTGATAATGTTCAAATTGGCATAGTCGTACAGGTAGCGAAACGCCATCATGTCCCGGTCGACGGTGGTCCGTATGAAATTATCGGTATCGGTCTTGATGGCATGGAACAGAGCCGTCGCGATGCGCGGGGAAGGTTTGATTCTAGCCGCCCGCAGGTACTCGGTCATGATCGTTGCAGCGGCCCCGTAATCAACCTGGATGTCCATAAATCGAGCTTTTGGCGCAGCGGTCAACGGATGATGGTCGATAATGATATCAAAATCGATGGCGGCAAATAGCCTGTTGTGATCCGGCTGAGAATCCACCAAGGCCCATCGGTTGTAGGCGGACTTGCGGAGCTTGCCGATATGGCGCGTACGGATATCCAGCAGGCGAATCAGGGCCAGGTTGTCGGCCCTGTCGATGCGGTTGATGCGATAGATATCAACTGTTTTCAATCGCCGCCAGAACAGCCGCTTGAGGGTCAGTGCAGAGGCCAATGCGTCGGGATCTGCATTCACCAGGATGGCCATGCTGTCTCCGGATTGGACAAGCGAGCGGAGCTTGCGGACTTTATCCGTCGCTGACACGGTTTTGGCAAAGGGTACCTGCATATACGGCTCTCCGTTTCCGCATGTGAACATCAGGCGGTCGTTTGAATTCAATCCGATTGCTGGTCGGATCGCCGAGCCTGCTTTCCTTTGACCCAGCGGCGCAGCAACCATAATCCTGCGCCTACCGCCACAATCGTCAGGCCAAGAATGCTCAAATGGAACAGGTCCGGCGCCCGCAGGGAGGCGGCGATGCGATCCGATAACAGCACGATGGTTACCACGCCGGGCAGCATGCCGACGAACGACCCCAGAACAAAATCCCGCCAGTGGATTTCTGAGACACCGGCAACCAAATTGATGACTGAAAAAGGCGCTACCGGAACGATCCGAAACGTGATCACGGATACCATCCCAGCATCGGACAAGCGTTGGCTAAGCCGATTGATCATGCTGCCGGCGAATTTCCGAACCGTGTCGCGTCCCAGCCGACGGCCGGCCCAAAACACCGCCAAGGCGCTCAGTTGAGATCCGATCAATGCGTACAACAGGCCCCACCAGGGGCCGAAAACCAATACGGTGGCTATGATCAGGAGGGTCACCGGAAGAGCGATCAGTCCACCGATGAGATACCCGGATACCACCAGCAGGGGCGACAGGGGCTGTCCGCGAATCCATTCGCCAGCGGCCTGGACCGAGGCCAGGTCGAGCCACTCACCCATCGGCGTCCAACGCCACAGTGCTGCCAGAATGAAGACACCGGCGAACAAAAGGAAAATCTTGAGGAGATGACGGTAGGCCGACGGTTGCTGATCGGGCCGCACGAAATGATTGAAGAGTTCGTCCGGTTCCACCGGCTTTTCCGGATCGAGCAGGGCCGACTCGGGCACCCATTTATCGACCTCGGATGGTATGTCACCGGACAGTGGCGCTAAGGTGCGCGCACCACCGCCGAGATCCTCGATGGCCTGAATCAGCGACCCGTGGTTTTCGATGGCTGCGGCGACACCGGCCACGTCGGCATTCAAATGTTCGGCCAGCAGCCGATTGCGAAAGCGGGCGATGACCGAGCGAACCGTGTCATCTATTTCGGCGGCAACCGCCAGATCGCATTCGGAATCGAGCCCCATGGAGCGGTTGCTCAGGTTGGAAGAACCGATTCGCATGAAGTCGTCGTCGATGACCATCACCTTGGCGTGTACCATCAAGGAACAATGCGGGTCTTCGGCCAGTCGCGGGTAATAGGCCCGCAGCCGATCGTGCCGGTCGGCATCTTTCAATTGGTGCAGGATTCTGCCGCGCAGCACGTCCATGGTGTGCTGCTCCAGCCAGCCGCCGGTCTTTTCCGGCAAAACGAGAACCACCTCGGGCCCGTCCGATTCTTTCAGGCGCCTTTCGAGCGCCTCGGCGATACGGTGAGAGCTTAAATACTGGTTTTCGATATAAATCGATCGCCGGGCGGAAGCGATACTGTCCAGATAGAGCTGTTCCACTTCTCGTACGGCCTCACGATCGCCGTATGCGGGTAGTGTGCGCGCCACCGCCACATCGACCGCGCTCAGATCCGGTTCGATACTTGGCGGCCAGGGGTCATGCGATGAGGCGTTCGTTCTCGGCGCTTTCCCGGCGGCGCACGTCCAGCGCTCTCTGGCCAGTTCGCCCAGCAGTTCAGCCGCCGGGCCGTCCACGACCATTTGAATGTCATGAAAGGGGGGATAAGACCTGCCATCCGGATCGACGCGTCGTTCATCTTCGGGCTGATGGGCGGACGTATCCCAACGCCATTGGCTGAGGTCGAAGCCCCCTGCGAAGGCGACAGCATCGTCGACAACCACGATTTTTTGGTGCTGAGATCCACCGACAGGATGGTCTCCGTCCAGACAGAAGTGGATGCGCCGGTGGCTTCGCCATTGCAGCTTGTAGCGTGGAAAGAATTCACGCTCCATAGCGTAGATCATGGCAAAGTCCCAGTTCAGCAGGTAGACGTGAAGGTCCTTTTGTTCAGCGACCTGATGGTTGAGAAGTTCTCCCAGGCAAACCGGTGCGTCCGCTTTGTGCTCTTGGCGCACTAAACGAAGGTCGCTGTGCAGGTCCCATCCGACAATGAAGATGCTGTGTTTCGCCCGTTGAAACGATTCATAAATCGCTCGGTAATAAGACTGACCGTCGATGATGAAGGCAGCACGGCGGGCGGTTTCCAGGCGGTGACAATTGCGCGGCGGATCCAAGAGATCGTTCACGGTGGTGTTTCCTTACCAGTCGTAGGGGCGTCCGTAAAAATCGTACAAGCGCATTTCATATTCGCGGTTGACCGGCAGACTGGGGTCGTATTCAGGACTGTTTTTAATCGTATCGCTGGTCAGGTCCACCAGGACTTTATTGCGCCTCCAGTCTACCAAATCGACCCAGCTTGGAGCGGTAAGAACCTTTTTACTTGCCGGCAGCCAGTTGCTGGTATCGATCACCAGATACCGGATAACCCAGGTGTCCGAATCGACGATGAAATCTTCGACATGACCGATGTCCCGATCCGTGGCCTGAATATGATAGCCCTTAACCTCCTTGGTGGATCGCAGCCGGGGCTCTTCCGTTTTGACCGGAGGTAGCGCCGGATCCGCTTCCGGACGATTGAGCAGGCGTGGATAGGGATGGGGCCCCCAGACTGCAGTCCCGCCCCAGTAGTGCCCCCAGTCGTGATAACGGTTGAAGGCGATCTCATACTGCCGGGACACCGGGGCGTCGCTATCCAGTGGTGGCGCACCCTTGATTTGATCCTTGGTCAATCCGACAGCCAACCGACGAGTGATTCCATCCGCCTCCCCGATGGAAATCGGGGAAATCAGAACCTTGCGTCCCGGCAGCCACTTTGACGTGTCTGCCACAATGTACCGGATCGCCCAATGCTCGTCATCAAACAAAAAGTCGCTGCACTTGCCGAATTCACCATCCTGGGCGTCGAGCACGTAGCCGCGAATATCGTTTACACTTCGTAATGGCATAGCTCCTCCTTCAGGTATGGGGTGATCAGTAATTTGAATCAATTTTCCATCAAGATTTCTCAAACCGAAGCGACTTGGGCCAAAAGCCGACGCGCCCAGGATCTCCAGGGTGAATGCCAAAAAAGCAACCACGGGGGGCAATTCGTTTCAGCATGGAAAACACGCCATTGGTGAGTAGCTGTATACGTTTTTCTCTATTATCCTGAGGGTCGCCGAAATAGACCATATTCGCCATGCGGTGTTCCGTAGCGTTCATCAACTCCAGATCGGCTTGGTCCATGGGAAAATGCGTTTTGCAAATAAACCCGAAACAGCGAAACAGAAGATCGTCGATGTCCAGGGTTCCCTTGCTGACTGCGTGCGACCGATACTTTTTTTGGAGTGCGATATTGTCCTCCCATCAATAATACAGTTCATGGTTGTTGAGATAAGTCGGCAGAAAGAAATTTACGCGTTTCCGGTTTTCGTAGCAATCGGGTGAATCCTGTATTTTGGGGACCGGTAGGCCTGCCCTTCGAGGTATGTGCCCGACATCATGGGGAACAGACTCACGTCATTGGGTCTGTAGGCTGCCTGGACCGAAAATACTGTCCACACCCCATTGCTGACCTGCTAACGGTTGTACTAATTGCTATAATGACGCAATAATGAAAGGAGAGTTAAACCAATGAAATTGAGAGATTTCTTCCTGCCTAAAATCGTTCGGTCAGACCCGGAAGTTCGGAAGCAAGCTGTGTCGAAAGAAGAGAACAAAGAGCTGCTGATGAATGTCATAGAAAATGACTCTGACAAAGAAGTTCGTCACACTGCACGGCAACGGCTGCAGACGCTCGATGCATAATGCTCATTGCTATGGAAAGATGGAAAGTGGGTTGTGGAATCCAAAGTGACCCATAAGATTACCGAATCGATTGTCGATTCGGTGGGCGAAAAACTACCCACCATTGCAGAGATTGAGTGTTATGCCAAAGAAGGTGTGGTGCCTGCGTGCTGCAATGACAAACCCGCCGAATGTGCAGCCAAGATCCTTTTCGCATTGACACGCAATACCTACCGTCCCCGTGATGCTGAGCGGCTATGGCAGGCCATCCGGCGACATAAAAAACATTTAGAGGGGCGACTTGACAGAGCCTGCGGAATCAGTGTGGCCGCACTTGATTACCTGATAAACGTATCGGAGGAATGGGAGCATGCAGTCGTTGCGGAGGCCGATCAAATCGAGAACCTGACCGATGCCGCCACAGTGGACGGCCTCACCGGCTTGTACATGCGTGAGATTTTCGATTCGTGGTTGGAGAAAATGGTTGCCGAAAGTCAGCGTTATGGCGACCCGCTATCCCTATTGATGGCAGACATCGACGATTTTAAGACGATCAACGACACCCATGGACATCCGGTTGGCGATAAGGTGCTCAGGGCCATTGGCGCCGAAATGAAGAACAACTTGCGGTCAGCGGATTTGGCAGCACGCTACGGGGGTGAAGAGCTGGCGGCAGTGTTGCCCCATACCACCATCCAGCCCGCGCGTACGGTGGCCGAAAAGATCCGTACTGCGGTAGAAGAACATTTTTCGGAGCACCTGGGTGTGACCATTAGCATCGGCGTCGCTTCATGGCAAAGCGACATGCGCTCTCCGACCGGTCTGATCGAAGCGGCTGACCAGGCCCTGTATGAGGCCAAACAGGCAGGCAAAAATCGTGTGTCTGTGTTTGGTGGTGTGCAGTCACCCAACGATGATTAATCATTGTCAGCTTATCTGTAGACCGTCTAAACAATGGACTGTTGAACCGTCTCACGGTTTGCTCGCAAGGTATCAAGGCAGATATTTCTTCTTGGCGGCATCCACACGTGCCTCAAGATCATTAAAGGAGGCCTTGGCACGCCTGATCAATTCCTGCCAGGTGTCAGCGTGGTCTGGCAGGCTGGCGGTGAATTCCATTTCAATCTGTTGAATCATTGCCAGGATTTTTTGGATAGTGGCAGTAAATTCGGCCATGTCCGATTTACCGATGCGGGCTGCATCGGACTGCAACCGCTCGACGTCATCCTTCCAGGCCTCCACTTTCGCTTTGACAGTTTCAATAAAGACCGCCTTCGTCGACATGTCGGCTTCCTCTTAAGTAAAGGCTGTGACCGTTGGGAAATCGGGGACGCCCATGGCCGGGTAACGATGATTGCTGTCGTGTCTGACAGATAACTTAATCATTATTTTGACCAGTTTCCAACCCTAAGGTCAAATCCCGTCGGTTGCGATGAAAGTCGCAATGGTTGGCCTTCAACCTGAATGGGGTCATAGGTGGCTGCATCTACATCGTTGCCCTACTATCGACACACCGGCACATGGGTTATGCTTCGACCGAATGAAAAAAGTGCGCATGTCGCGGGACTGTTAGAGGATGATGTTCAAGTGCAGCGTACCATCCGATCCGTCTTTCCGATGGACTGAAGTGCTGGTACGCGAGATGAATGAAACCGTTCTACTTTTGTTTTGGAGTCATTTGACATCGGCATGACTGACCACACAATCAATCCCAACCATATGTACGGGAGGCACACATGTTGTATATCGGACACTTTTCTTTCGACGAGATCGACGCCGATGGCAATCAAAGGCATGGTTATTTTAGCGCTATCGTTGAATCCCGGACACCCGACGAGGCTGTTGCAAAGTTCGAGGGCCACATCAAGCAGATCAGGGAACACGTCCCCGAGATGGCCAATGTGATCAATGTCTACATAGAAGATATCCTGAAGTTTGCCCAAATCCCCCAGACTCCGGTCATCACCCGCTTGCAATCGTCTGCCGGTGAGTTTCCCGCATCCATCAGTCACTCCCTCCCGGGTGAGATGGGCAGGGATGTTGAGGCCTTCGGTTTCGCGCCGGATGTTGAAAAGCATGAAATACCCAACGACGGGAGCTTTATTGAAGCGCAACCCTTTATTTCGTTTAACCGTTGAATTGGTCATCGAGCACCAGCGTCTGCGAGCTTCGCTATGCCTGGACGCTCCATTGTCAAGACGGTTATGTCGGGGCGGGATACAAGCCCAAGAGGATTTCTACCTGTGGCCGATGCGTTCCTCGTGACCCACAGGATTCCACCCGGCGTCTTCCGATCGCTACTCCTAATGCATGCGGAAATCGAAAATAGGGTGTCCCACCCATGGATTAAAGCGCCTGATACCGGTAAGCTAATGAGAATGACAAAACATCCGGTCAAAGTATATTCGCTAAGTACCTGCAGCCATTGCAAAGCGGTCAAAAAGCTGCTTGCGCGTCACAATATCGAATTCGATGTGGTCGAGGTGGACCGTCTCGACAAAGGCCAGCGCAAGGATACAATCGCGGAGGTCAAGCAGCACAACGAGCGCCTATCTTTTCCTACCACCGTAATCGGTGACGAGGTGGTCATCGGCTACAAGGCCGATCAAATCAAAAACCTCCTTTGCGATGATTGAAGCAGGCCCGGCATTTGTCCACAGGCACGTGCTGCGCTGACTGTCGTGGAATCACACGTTCATCCGGAGCGTCATGCGCAACAAGCGACTATTGGGCAATTCAATACCAATCTTTCGTAGAGAAATTCACGAGGAGAGAAATAATTATCATGTGTGGTATTTGTGGTCAGATCCGTTTCAAAGATCAGGCATCCGATATCGAATCCGTCATCAAGATGACTGAGGTTCTCAGAAAACGCGGACCCGATGCCTTGGGATTGCATGTGCACGGCGGTAATGCCATCGGACACCGTCGCCTGAAGATTATCGACCTGAGCGAACGAGCCCACCAGCCCATGGTGGACAACATGCTGGGGTTGTCGATCGTTTTCAACGGCGCAATCTACAACTATCGGGAGCTGCGCGCAGAGCTGGAACGCGAAGGCTATCAGTTCTTTTCGGACGGCGACACGGAAGTAATACTGAAAGCTTATCACCGCTGGGGGGAGGCGTGCGTCAGCCGTTTCAACGGAATGTTCGCTTTTGCCGTCATCCATCGTGATAGTGGCAAGGCCTTCATTGCGCGCGACCGTCTGGGAATCAAACCGTTGTATTACGCTAACCTACCCGACGCATTCTGTTTTGCTTCGTCACTGCCGGCGCTGCTGGTGTATGACCACGTCAGTGATCGCATCGACCCCGCGGCCCTGCACCATTACATGACGTTTCATTCGGTGGTGCCGGCCCCGCATACCATTCTTGAGGATGTTCGCAAATTGGAGCCGGGCTCCACGCTGACCGTAGATCCCGATGGTCGTATCACTCAAAAAAGGTACTGGGCTCTGGACTTCACTCCGCTGGCCGATGAACTGGAATACGGGATAGAGGAGTGGTCGGAACTGCTGCTGGTCCATCTGCGCAAAGCGGTCAAACGACGTCTGGTTGCCGATGTTCCCGTGGGTGTGCTTCTCTCCGGAGGGCTTGATTCCAGCCTCATCGTCGGTTTGCTGGCGGAACTTGGTCAGGAAAACATCAACACGTTTTCTATCGGTTTCAAGGATGTCAATGACGAACGTGGGAACGAGTTCGCCTATTCGGATATCATTGCCAAACACTTTTCCACCGATCACCACAAGATTGAAGCCCAGGACAGTCAGGTACTGCACTCCTTGGAGCAGTGCATTCAAGCCATGAGCGAACCCATGGTCAGCCATGACTGTGTCGGTTTCTATATGCTCAGCCAAGTCGTATCGGAACACGTCAAGGTTGTACAGAGCGGGCAGGGCGCCGATGAGATCTTCGGCGGCTATCACTGGTACCCCCCTTTGATGGAGAGTGATGATGGCATTGCTGACTACATCGGTCATTTTTTCGACCGGTCCCATAACGAGTATATTGCCGCCGTAGACCCTTGCTTTGCAAAGCATAACCACAGTCTGGATTTCGTTCGCCACCATTTCGCTCAACCCGGGGCGCAGTCGCCTGTCGATCAGGCTTTGCGTATCGATACGACGGTGATGCTGCCGAATGACCCGGTCAAACGCGTGGACAACATGACCATGGCTTGGGGGCTTGAAGCGCGCGTTCCTTTTCTGGACCATGAGTTGGTGGAATTTGCGGCCCGCATACCCGCCACATGGAAGGTGGGCAATGGTGGCAAGTTCGTACTCAAGGAGGCGGCGCGGTCGGTGATCCCCGCCGATGTGATCGATCGGCCCAAAGGCTATTTCCCGGTTCCGGCATTGAAGTACCTGGATGGCGACTATCTGTCGTTTGTCTCCGACACCCTGCGGTCAGAGAAAAGTCGACAGCGGCTGCTCTTCAATCCCGATTACGTGGAGCATGTCTTCGAGAATCCCGAAGACCACATCACGCCACTGAAAGGTTCCAAACTTTGGCAAATGGCGGTGCTTGAATATTGGCTGAGTGCTCAAGGCCTATGATCAAGCAATCCGGTCGAACCAACCGAAGGAGTTGGGCACACATAGGAGGAAAAAGAGCATGCATGCGCATCATCGCAACGACCGTCTCGAGCGAATGGCCAGCCTGACCGTAAAAAACTGGCAACCGGCGACAAAGCCCGATGCCATGAATCTGAAAAACGAAGCCGTAGTGGAGATGGGATGGGGGCGGATCATTTTCGGACATACATTCAGCAGTAACGAGACCCTATACAATACCATCTGTCAGGAGGAGTCCGGGAAGCGCGATATCGCCTTCTATCTGCGGGATCCGCACGTTCTGCTTTCCATGGGGCCGGACAAGCTGTTTCTGGACCCCTCTCATACCTATCGGCTGTGGTTTCACGATTTTCGCCCGGGCCGCATGCGCTGGTCGGCCTTCACTGTTCGGCGGTTGCATACGCAAGCGGACGCGGCAGCCGTCAATCGAATCTACCGGGCCCGTAAAATGGTTTCCACCGAGCCTGACTTTTTTTTGAATCGCAGTGCTTCCCGCTTGAGAACCTATCTTGTGGCGGAAGAGATCAAAAGCAAGCGTATCATCGGCACCGTTACCGGCTTGGATCATGTCGAGGCGTTCAACGACCCGGAGTCCGGAGCCAGCCTGTGGTGCCTCGCCGTTGATCCGCAGGCGAATGCGCCGGGCGTGGGGGAAGCGCTGGTGCGGCATCTGGCCGAGCATTATCTGGCTCGCGGCCGCAGTTATTTGGATCTGTCGGTCATGCACGACAATGAGGAAGCCATCGCTCTATACGAAAAACTGGGATTGCAGCGTGTACCGGTATTTTGCGTCAAGCTCAAAAATCAGATCAATGAGCCGTTTTTCACGGCCTACGCACCTGAAAACAAGCTGAACCCGTATGCTCGGATCATCACCGATGAAGCCCGGCGCCGGGGAATCCGTGTGGAAGTGCTCGACGAAGACCATAACTATTTTAAACTCATGCATGCCGGTCGATCGATCGTATGCCGCGAATCGCTGACCGAGCTGACCTCAGCCATTGCCATGAGTCGCTGCGACGACAAGCGACTCACCAATCGGGTGTTGAAGTCTGCCGGACTGCAGGTACCCCAGCAGTTTCCGGCCAATGCGGACGATGCACAGGCCAACAAGGCTGTTCTCGACAAACTGAAGCGGGTCGTCGTGAAACCCGCCCGCGGCGAACAGGGCAATGGGATCAGCGTTGATCTGCGTTCGTCGAAGGCCTTGGAGAAGGCCGTCGCGTGGGCAGCTCGATTCTGCCCGGATGTGATCCTCGAATCCTACATGCCCGGCGAAGATCTGCGGCTGATTGTCATCGATTATCAAGTCGTCGCTGCCGCTGTCCGACGTCCACCGGTGATCGTCGGTACCGGACAGCATCGTGTCACTGAACTGATTGAAAAGTATAATCGCCGACGGGCCAGCGCAACCGAAGGAGAGAGCGCCGTTCCAATCGATGACGAAACCCGACGTTGCATCCGACAGGCCGGCTACGATTGGGATTCGATTGTTCCCGCTGAAGAGAAGATCAAGGTACGCAAAACCGCCAACCTGCACACCGGTGGAACCATCGAGGATGTCACCGCAATCATCCATCCGACACTGGCTGAAGCTGCGCAAAAAGCGGCCAAGGCATTGGATATTCCAGTGACCGGGCTGGACATGATGGTTCCGGATCTGGAAGAACCCGATTATGTTATCATCGAAGCCAATGAACGACCGGGACTGGCCAACCACGAACCGCAGCCCACGGCTGAGCGTTTCGTGGATCTGCTCTTCCCCCAAACCGCCGTCCAACTGCCAATGGAGAAATGAATCTTGAAACGTGTGTCCATCGATGCCGACTACTTGCAGCAAACGCTCATCAAGTTGTTGAATATCCATAGCCCTTCCGGTTACACCGATCAAATTGTTCATTTTGTCGGCGATCAGCTGCAGGAATTGGATATTCCATACAATGTGACCCGGCGGGGAGCCATTCGGGCGACGTTGAAAGGGCGCAAACGGGATACGCTGGACCGGGCGGTGGCCGTGCATGTCGATACCCTGGGGGCCATGGTACGGCGGGTAAAGCCCAACGGCCGGTTGGCACTGGCCCCGGTTGGCACCTGGTCCGCCCGTTTTGCCGAGGGAGCCCGGGTGACCGTCTACTCCGCCAGCGGGTCGAAACGAGGCACGGTGCTGCCGTTGCGGGCATCCGGCCATGCCTACGGGGATGAGGTAGACAGCCAGCCCACCGGATGGGATTACGTGGAAGTGCGGGTCGACGAGGAGGCGGTAGCGGCGGATGCTGCATTACCGAATGCCATTGAAGTGGGGGATTTCGTGGCCTTCGATGCGATGCCGGAACTATCCCCCAACGGATTCATCAATGCCCGCCATTTGGACGACAAGGGTGGTGTCGCCATCCTGCTCGCCGTCGCCAAGGCCATTAAGCAGGAACGAATCGATCTGCTCATCGATTGCCATCTTATTTTCACCATCTTTGAAGAGGTTGGCTCGGGGGCCTCCGCAGCGGTCTATGGCGATGTCTCAGAGATGGTGGTCATCGATCATGCCCCGGTGGCGCCCAATCAGCATGCCACGGAATTTAAGGCCACCATCGGAATGATGGACCAGAGCGGTCCATTTGATTATCACCTCAACCGTAAGCTGTTATCGTTGAGTAAGGAACACGGCATCGATCTCATCAAGGACATTTTTAGATTTTACCGCAGCGATTCGGCGTCGGCCATTGAGGCTGGCAACGACACCCGCACCGCTTTGGTTGGCTTCGGTATTGACGGCTCTCACGGATATGAACGCACCCATATGTCGTCACTCGTTGCCGTTGCCGACCTGATCGCTTTATATGTTCGGAGCGAACCGACATTCAGCCGGGACAAGGATGAGTTGGCTTCCTTGAATGGGTTTCCCCATCAACCGAAAAGGAGAACTATACAAATCGAGACCTGATTGCGTAGCAGCTGTTTATTCGATCTTGCAGACAATTTTATCACTGATGATACCAATAAGGAAAACGGAGGAAAGCCATGTTTTGTTACCAATGTGAACAGACTGCCAAGGGAACCGGCTGTACCGTCCAGGGCGTCTGCGGCAAACAACCCGATGTTGCCGCCCTGCAGGATTTGCTGCTTTACACGCTCATGGGCCTGTCCCAGGTGGCGGTTGAAGGCCGCAAATATGGTGTTACCGACGGCGATGTGAACGTGTTTACCGTACAAGCGGCCTTCTCTACACTGACCAATGTCGATTTTGACGCGGACCGATTCGTTGATCTGATCCAGCAGGCCGTGGAAAAACGAGACCGCCTCAAGGCCACGGTAAAAGCTGCCGGGGGCGACATTGCCGCCTTGGGCGACGCCTCCCATTTCAGGCCGGAGAAAACTGTTGCGGGATTAGTCGATCAGGCGAAACAGGTGGGATTGAAATCCTATCCAGCCGCTGATCCGGATATCCTGTCTCTCAAACACACCGTGCTGTTCGGTATCAAAGGCGTTTCGGCCTACAGCGACCATGCCCAGATCTTAGGTCAGGAAGACGACAGCGTTTACGCGTATGTCCACGAAGGTCTGGCAGCCATCCAGCGCGACGACCTGTCCCTGGACCAATGGGTCGACATGGCCTTGCGCTGCGGCGCCGCAGCGGTCAAAGCGATGGAGCTGCTGGACAAAGGCAATACCGACACCTACGGCCATCCGGTGCCGACCCAGGTGCCGCTGGGCTACAAGCAGGGCAAGGCCATCCTGGTATCCGGTCACGATCTTCGTGATCTCGAGGAATTACTCAAGCAGACCCAAGGCACCGGCATCAACGTCTATACGCACGGGGAGATGCTGCCCACCCATGGCTATCCCAAGCTGAAGGCCTACCCTCATTTCTACGGTCAGTTCGGCACGGCCTGGCAAAAACAGATCAAGGAGTTCGCCGAGTTTCCCGGCGCCATCCTGATGACCACCAACTGCATCCAGCGGCCCAAGAACGACTACAAAGCGAACATCTTCACCAGCGGCATGGTGGGCTGGCCGGGGATTCCGCACATCGCCGATCTGGACTTCCAGCCGGTCATCGACCGGGCCCTCGAACTGCCGGGCTTTACCGAAGACCATGTGGACCAGGAGGTCACCGTCGGCTTCGCCCGCAACGCGGTGCTGGGTGTGGCCGACAAGGTGGTCGAAGCGGTCAAAAGCAAAGCCATCCGGCACTTCTTCCTGGTGGCCGGCTGCGACGGCGCCAAGCCGGGTCGCAACTACTACACCGAGTTCGTCGAAAAGGTGCCCAACGACTGCGTCGTGCTGACCCTGGCCTGCGGCAAGTACCGCTTCTTCGACATGGATCTGGGCGACATCGGCGGCATTCCGCGGCTGCTGGATGCCGGCCAGTGCAACGATGCCTACTCGGCCGTGCAGATCGCCAACGCCCTGGCCGATGCATTCGGGGTGGGGGTCAACGAACTGCCCCTGTCGCTGATCATCTCCTGGTACGAGCAAAAGGCGGTCTGCGTCCTGCTGGCGCTGCTGCATCTGGGCATCAAAGGCATCCGCCTGGGCCCCTCGCTGCCGGCCTTTTTGACGCCCAATGTCCTCGACACGCTGGTCAGGAATTTCGACATCAAACCCATCGGTACCGCAGAGGAGGATCTGCAAGCCATTTTGGGATAAACGCATCCTCAGCCCCATTTTTCTTTCAAGCGACTTTTTGAGGAAAGCTAACGTAGTGACACAAGCCCCTGCTGTTACCATCGAGCGTAAAGGAGAATGCCCTTCAAGGGTAGATATTCTGCGACAGGACGGTTATAGTGGAGCAACCAAACGAACCCATTGTACTTGGCATCGATCTTGGCGGCACCAAGATCCTTTCCGCAATTTGCGATCGACAGGGCAATATGATGTCCAGCGATCAGCGGACCACACCGTCAGAAAAGGGCCAGGATGCGGTCATTCGAACCATGGCCGAATCCGGATACCGCGCCCTCGAAAAATCTTCGGTCGACATCGAACTTGTAGCTGCAATCGGTGTCGGCGTGCCCGGTCCATTGAATTCTCAAGAGGGAATTTTATACACAGCGCCCAACCTGCCCGATTGGTCTGACGTACCGATCAAGAGTATTCTCGCCCAAGTATTCAACAAAAAGGTTTTCGTCATCAATGACGCCAATGCGGCAGCTTTTGCCGAATACCGTTTCGGCGCCGGACGCGGATCATCGTACTTTATCTATATCACCATCAGCACGGGCATCGGCGGCGGCATGGTGATCGACGGCAACATATATACAGGTGCCAGCGGCACTGCCGCCGAAATCGGACACATGACGATAGACGACGCCGGTCCCCGATGCAACTGCGGCAATCATGGGTGCTGGGAAGCCCTCGGATCAGGATCGGCCATGGCACGGCAGGCCCGCAAATGGGTCGCAGAAAGTGCCCCCACCCGTATCCTCGAGTATGCGGATGGAAACGCGGAGAACATAACAGCGCTGACGATATATCGAGCGGCACGGGAGGATGATAAGATCGCCGCTGACATCGTGGCCGAGACGGCCCACTACTTGGGTACCGGGTTGGCCAACCTGATCAATGTTTACAATCCGGATGTCATCGCGCTCGGGGGGGGATTGACACGGATGGGTGCGATGCTGTTGGATCCGGCTTATGCGGTTGCCCGGAAGCGGTCGTTCAAACCAGCTTATCAAGCGGTGCGCATCGTCACTGCTGAATTGCAGAAAAACAGCGGCGTGCAGGGTGCGGCTGCATATGCCTTTCAGCAATTGTCCAAATCCTCATGATGATAGCACGCCCAACTGCCTTTAATCAGGAGATGAAAGTGATGCCAATTGAGACCTCGAACAATCAGGAAGCCCTTGATCGCGCTTTGTCCCTGGTAAAAAAATGCATCACTCCCCATGGATTCCTCGCCAATCTTAATGAGACCGATAATTATCGGCGAATCTGGGGGCGTGACGGCATCATCATCGGTTTGGCTGCGTTGATGTCCGAAGATGAAAACATGACCGAGGCCATGTGCAGGACATTGGAAACGCTCGCCCGATATCAGGGGCCTCATGGTGAGATTCCCAGTAACGTGGACCCCCAAAGCGGTCGTATCAGCTATGGTGGAACTACCGGGCGGGTGGATGCCAACCTGTGGTTTATCATCGGATGCGGCGAATACTGGCAGGCGACTAAAGATCACGATTTCATCGAACGCCTGCTGCCCGTTATTGAAAAGGTCGCATTCCTTTTGGGTGCCTGGGAATTCAACAATCGCGGCCTGTTATATGTACCGGCCACGGGCGACTGGGCGGATGAATATCTTCACAACGGCTACATCCTGTACGATCAATTGCTGTATCTGCAGGCTCTGCGGACCCTGTATCATCTCCATCGAGAGGTTGGGAGGGGCGGGGAAGACGCACTGCAAGATAAAATCGGACAACTGAAGCGAATGATTCAAGCCAACTATTGGTTCGGTTCCGAGGACACCATTCCCGATGATGTCTATCATGAGATTCTCTACAAGAAGGGGTATAAGGCGGCCGATCACTGTGCCCGGCGCTATTGGCTGCCGTTTTTTTCGCCCCATGGTTACGGCTACCGCTTCGATGGATTGGCCAATGTGCTGGCTTCGTTGTTAGACGTGGCAACATCGTCGAGGCAACAATCCGTCGATGCTTATATTGACCAGGAGATCGTAACCGCCGGCATACGGCTGTTACCGGCTTTTTATCCGGTTATTCAGCCGTTGGACAAGGACTGGGAAGATCTCCAGATGACATTTTCCTACAGCTTCAAAAATCGGCCCTACGAATTTCACAACGGCGGTCTGTGGGCCATGATCACCGGTTTCCATGTAGCCGATCTGGCCCGACGCGAAAAAACTCATCTTGCGATCACGTATCTATCCGGCATCCACAGTGCCAATGCCATGGCAATGGCTGACCGGCCGTGGAGCTTTCCCGAGTATGTACACGGTCATGATTACACCCCAGGCGGCCGTCCCCACCAGTGCTGGAGTGCATCCGCAGCAATGATGGGACATTATGCGATTAAAGGAAAAGAGGTGTTCCGGATTCATGAACCAGCTACTCCTGTGCAGTGATTTAGACAGAACCCTGATTCCCAACGGCTCTGCGCCTGAATCGGCGCAGGCACGGCCACTGTTCAACCACTTGGCGACCCATCCGGAACTCAGGCTGACCTACGTGACTGGGCGTGATAAAAGGCTGGTCGCGCAGGCCATCGAAGCATTCAACCTGCCCGATCCGGAGTTCGTCATCGGTGACGTAGGCACAACGCTTTACCATCGCTTAGGAGGGCAATGGATCTCCAACGAAAGGTGGCAGAAGAGAATCGGTCGCGACTGGCAGGGCTGCAGCCATGAGGACATCACCTCATGGCTGCATGACATAGAAACGGACGGCTTTCGCCTGCAACCGCCCGAAAAACAGAATAGATTTAAAATCAGTTACTTTACGGAACCTTCGATCGACCCTCAATCGCTGAAAAAGCGGATAACTGAGATTCTTGACCATCACGGCGTCGCTGCCAACCTGATCTGGAGTCTGGATGAAGCCGACCAACGGGGTCTGCTGGATGTGCTCCCTGTGCGGGCCAACAAATTGGAGGCCATTCGCTTCTTGATGGCGGAGGAAAAGGTTGACGAATCCCGTGTCGTATTCGCCGGCGACAGTGGCAATGATCTCGATGTCCTCGCCAGCGGCCTAAAGGCCATACTGGTCAACAACGCCGCTGCCGATATCGAGCAACTGGCGCTAGACAAATTGTCGTCGAAGGGTGTCGCCGATCGGTTTTATAAGGCCCAAGGCGGATGGCGCGGCATGAACGGCAATTATGCCGCTGGTGTGCTGGAAGGCGTGGTTCATTTTTTCCCTGAAACCGCCGAATGGCTACAATCTTTTTAGCGGTCTGGCAGGTGGATGAATTCGGACCTGCCATTTAAATTGGCAAGGGAAACGATACTAAACAGGCCTTGGCATACATTTTCCCAAGGTTGGTTCGGCGCGTCACCACATTTTAGATGATCGGGTTGCTCGTTGAACCTCGATCACGCCGACCTGGCGCTACGGAGCGATTGAAAAACGATGAAGAAAATAGTTGATGTGGCGATTATCGGGGCGGGAACGGCAGGCCTGAATGCCATGACGCAGGTTCGAGAAGTCACCGACAACTTCGTCTTGATTAACGGCGGAGCCATCGGCACGACCTGTGCGCGTGTAGGCTGCATGCCTTCCAAAATCCTGATACAGATCGGGGACGATTTTCACCGGCGGCACGTTTTGGCTGAAGAAGGGATACACAAGGGAGACCACCTGGTCGTTGATGTCAGTCAGGCACTATCCCATGTGAGAACGCTGCGGGATGGGTTTGTGAGCGGCATCGTTCAAGATTTGATAAACCCTTTAGGCGACAAATACATAGAGGGATACGCTGAATTCATAGCACCACATGTGTTGAACGTCGGCAAAGATCAGATACAGGCTGAAAAGACCATCATCGCCACCGGATCGAGACCTGTAATCCCCGATCAATGGCGCCACCTCACAGACGCCATTTTGACAACCGACGACATTTTCGAGCAGCGTCAACTGCCAAGTGACATGGCTGTGATCGGTTTAGGTGCTGTTGGCCTTGAAATTGGCCTGGCACTGCAGCGCCTGGGCCTCAATGTTACCGGTTTCGATCAGTTGAAACAGATTGGCGGCCTGCAGGATCCAGAGGTGAATCGGGCTGCTGTTGAGATTTTCGGCCAAGCTTTTCCGATGCATCTTGGCAACCAGGTAGAGATTGAAAAACAGGGCGATCGCCTGAACGTCATCTCCGGCCACACCAGTGTTCGCGTTGATAAGATACTGGTGAGTGTCGGCAGAGTTGCGAACATTGACGGATTGCATCTGGAGCGGCTTGGAATCCAATTCGACGACCAGAGCATACCGTCTTTTAATCTCGAAACGATGCAGATCCATGACCAACAGATTTTCATTGCCGGAGACGTAAACGATTTTCGCCCCGTATTGCATGAAGTAACCCATGAAGGTACAGTCGCCGGTTACAATGCCGTGCACGATCCGGTGGTGGCGTTCCAACGCAAGGCAGCGATGGCCATTTGTTTCACCGATCCGAACATTTGCATGGCCGGCGCAACTTGGAAAAACCTTGTTGACCGCCGCCCTGCGGTCGGTACCGCTCGGTTCGATGGCGGTCGAGAAAAAATAATGATGCGCGACCATGGAATGATCCGGATTTACGCTGATCGGAAAAATGGAAAGCTGCTCGGAACCGAAATGGTGGCCCACGGTGGTGAACATCTGGCGCATCTGCTGGCGTGGAGCATTCAACAAGAACTGACGGTATTCGACCTGCTGACCATGCCTTTTTACCATCCTACTATTGAAGAGACACTGCATACAGCGCTTTTGGATCTTGCTGATGCGGTTGAGCACAAAGAACCGCGGCTAATTGGATTTTATGAATAAAGGATGTCCGACGCCATTTAGAGGATACAACAAACAATACTGAATATCAATTGCACACCTGCAGAATCAGGTCTTGCCCCCATTTTCAAAAGCTATGAATTTTGTAGAATGAATGCTTCCTGATGCGCAGTCGCTTCTCAGGCTATGATCATCAGCGGACCGGAAGATGCAATGGAGCCCTTCAAAAAATGATTCATGGCAGCACTCAGTAAAACGTTTGCAAGGTGCCAGCGATGAGCTCGATAAACGGGTGAGACTGGCTGCGGCGCTTCTTCTTGAGTAGAAAACAAACACAGAGAGAAAAAGGTGCTTCGATATGGAAGGCCATCCCGAAAAAGATGATCTGGAAAAAAAGGTTAAAGATCCGGTCTGCGGAATGACCACCGACGATCCGAAGTCATACCTATCCTACGATCACAGGGGGACAACGATCTATTTCTGCAGCGAAGGCTGCCTCAATAAATTCAAGTCTGACCCTGAGAAATACACGACCCGTCCTTCAGGTACAGCCGGGTCGGATACTGCCGAAGATAAGACGGATCAGCCAAATGTGGCCTACACCTGCCCGATGCACCCGGAAGTCCGTCAAAAGGAACCCGGCGACTGCCCCAAGTGCGGCATGGCCTTGGAGCAGGATAGGCCTGAAACACCGGGAGGCAAGACCGAATATACCTGCCCGATGCACCCGGAAGTGGTGCAGGACCACCCGGGTGATTGCCCCAAGTGTGGCATGGCCCTGGAACCCAAAACAGTCGAATCCGAAGAAACGGAGAACCAGGAATATAAGTACATGAGAAATCGGTTCTGGGTGTCGGCGGCGCTTTCCTTGCCGGTGATGCTCATCGCCATGCGCGATTTTTTCGGCCTGGGCGTCTTGGCCAGCATCTTCGGCACGACCGCACTGCACTGGGCCGAGTTGGCCCTGGCAACGCCCGTGGTCCTCTGGGGAGGCTGGCTCTTTTATGTGCGGGCATGGAGATCCATCGCCACTTTGAATCTGAACATGTTCACCCTCATCGGATTAGGCACCGGCGTTGCTTATTTATACAGTGTCGTGGCCGTGTTGTTCCCTGAGATTTTTCCCGCGTCCTTTCGGGACGATGACGGAACCGTGGGGGTGTACTTCGAGTCCGCAGCCGTTATCGTCACGCTCGTCTTGCTCGGCCAAACGCTTGAGCAGCGGGCCCGCAGTCGAACGGGGGCCGCCATCAAGGCGCTGCTGGGACTGGCCCCCAAGACGGCCCGCCGGATCGAGGAGGATGGTTCGGAAAAAGACGTGCCTTTGGATCAAATTCAACAGGGTGACCGACTGCGGGTTCGACCCGGAGAGAAGGTCCCCGTGGACGGCAAGGTCCTGGAAGGCTCCAGCAATGTGGATGAATCCATGGTCACCGGCGAACCGATGGCGGTTGAAAAAAATGAGGGTGATCCGGTAATCGGGGCCACGGTCAATGAAAAAGGTTCGCTGGTGATTCAGGCTGAAAAGGTGGGCAGCGATACCGTGCTTTCACAGATCGTGCAGATGGTGGCGGAAGCCCAGCGCAGCCGTGCGCCCATCCAGAAACTGGCCGATGTGGTCGCGGCCTGGTTCGTACCGGCAGTGATCCTTTCCGCCATCGTGGCGTTCGTCGTATGGTCCCTGATCGGACCTGAACCGCGCATGGCTTATGCGCTGATCACGGCAGTTTCGGTGCTGATCATCGCCTGTCCATGCGCATTGGGATTGGCCACGCCCATGTCGATCATGGTGGCCACCGGCAAGGGAGCGTCCCTGGGTGTATTGTTCAAGGATGCTGAGGCCATTGAGACCATGCGCCTTGTCGATACCCTGGTAGTGGACAAGACCGGCACACTTACCGAGGGAAAACCGACACTGAGCGATATCGTCCCGGCCGATGGATGGGACGAGGCCAAGCTGCTCGGTTTTGCAGCCAGTCTGGAGAAAGGCAGTGAACATCCGCTTGCTGCAGCCATCCTTGCCGGTGCCGAAAACAAGGCGGTTGATCTCAGAAACGTCGACAAGTTCGAATCTCACACCGGCAAGGGGGTCTCCGGTCGAATCGACGGCCGGCGGGTTCTGCTGGGCAACACGCGCTTGCTCGATGATGCGGAGGTCACTTATTCCGAATTGACGCATAAAGCCAAAACGTGTCGTGCTGAAGGTAAAACCGCTATGTTCGTGGCCGTCGACGGAGAGGTAGCGGGAATCCTCGCCGTTTCGGACCCCATCAAAAAGACGACGCCCGAAGCCATCGACCGACTCCATGAAGAGAAGATCCGGATGGTCATGCTCACCGGTGACAGCGAGGTCACGGCAAAAGCCGTAGCCGACAAACTGGGCATTGATGAGGTTGTCGCCGAAGTGATGCCCGAAGACAAGGCCGAGGCCGTCAAAAATCTTCAGGATCAAGGAAAGATCGTGGCCGTGGCCGGCGACGGCATCAACGACGCACCGGCCCTGGCCCAGGCCCAGGTGGGTATCGCCATGGGAACAGGCACGGACGTGGCCATGGAAAGTGCGCGGGTCACTCTGGTCAAAGGCGATTTGAGGGGAATCGTTCGCGCCACACGGCTTTCCAGAGCCACCATGCGCAACATCAAACAGAACCTCTTTTTCGCATTCTTTTACAATACATTGGGCGTTCCGATTGCCGCCGGCGTCCTCTACCCGCTCTTTGGGCTGCTGCTTTCGCCGATGATCGCCGCCGCAGCCATGAGCTTCAGTTCTGTGTCGGTGATCGGCAACGCTCTACGATTGAAACGCGAGGACATTTAACCACTGAACAAACATATCGGGAGACATTAGTATGGAAACATTGTCTTCAAAATCATTCGAAAAAACAAGCGACCTGCTGGAACTGACGCAGTCGATCCATCAGAAGATCAAGCGGCACTATGAGAAGCAGAAAGCATCCATTGAAGATCCCGAGGCAAAAATGCTTTTGGACTATATTACCCGCAAGGAAGAAGTTCTCGAGTCGACCATTTCCAGCTATCGTAAAGTGGCATCTACGGATGTTCTGGATGGGTTCTA
Organism: Desulfosarcina sp.; assembly: GCA_050124445.1. Classification (GTDB taxonomy): domain Bacteria; phylum Desulfobacterota; class Desulfobacteria; order Desulfobacterales; family Desulfosarcinaceae; genus Desulfosarcina. The sequence goes on along the minus strand of JASFFF010000002.1, from coordinate 9,521 downwards.
CCAATTCTCACCTGCTGAAATCAAAACATTGGACGACCACACCGCCTGGCAGCCAGATTCAAACGCCAGCCCAGGAGACGTGCTTGCAGCAGCCCTGAGGATCGACTCCTCGATGCAGGCTTTATACCGGCATGCAGCCCGAATGGCACCGAATGAACCGATCCGGGATCTGTTCAACAGTCTAGCCGAAGCGGTCAAGTCGAAAAAACAAGACCAAGCCAGCAACGCCTCTCTTCTTAAGGATCTTTGAATGGTCATACATGCCCGCGAGCGCTTTTGCGGCTGATAGCGACCATGATTGGCACAATGACAGACGTCCCCGCACCATGCGTTTCAACGCCGTTCAATGGATCAGCTCTGCTGAAAAGGAGGTCGAATATGTCAAAGAGGGAAATCGTCGTCGAAAAGCTCGAATCCAAAGTGGAAGGATGGCGCACTGAGTTGCAGAGACTGGAGGAGAACGCCAAAACCATCGATGAAGCAAGCCGGGATCGCTACCTTCATAGCATTCAGGAAATGCAGGATCAGGTTCAGCAACTGGAAAAGAAAATCGGGGTTCTGAAAAATTCGACCATCGACGCCTGGCAGGATTTGAAAAAAGGCACCGAACGCGCCTGGAGCGAGTTTGAAGCAGAGGCCAGAAAGACCCTGAAAGAAGTAACCGGCATCAACTACTGATCAACTGCATCCCCACCGGTGTTTTTCGGCCACGATCTGTTTGGCGTCCTTGCGGTCGATATCCAACATTCCAGCATATCTGGATAGAATCTCGTTGCGATCATCGAAGAGCACGCCGTCTGGCATGAGAATCTCAGTAATCCAAGAAAAAGCGATGTTTTTCTGCTCCGGCTTCAATTGTTTTACAGCAGCCAAAAAGGCGACGTCCGGATCGTTGATCGTCCCGATCATATTCATGAATTTATTGATAATCGGTTCGATACTGTCTCCAAGGTCTGAAAACAGTGCCTGGCGTTTGGCCAAGGCCGCAATATGAGCTGCATCCTTGTCAGGGTCGGTCTCCGTTTCGGTCTTCTCTTTGGTCGCACAAACAGCGATCAATATCAGGGCGTCATTCACCGTCAAGTCGGTAAAAACATCTGCTTCATATGCCTCTCGTTCGTCGATATAGGTATTGTTGAGCGTCATATCGTTCCATTCCCATTGCTTTTTTCTTTATCGATTGCCGGCTGCGATGGAGAAATATTGCATCCGCCTGGTCATCAGCGTCACTATCATGTGAACGCATTGTCTGCAGTATATTGAAAACACCCGTCAATGGATTGGCGAAACCGGAAGCGCTTGAACTGCTGCGAACGACAACAGCCGTTAACGAAAAAGCCATATGGCGAGGAGCTAAAGCAGTGGTTTGAGCATGTAGATGACGTCACTCTCCCGAGACGGGTAGGGCGTCATGACACATTGACGGTGCAGCTCTTTTACGGGTATTCGGTTGTGCATGGCCAAGGTGAAGGTGTTGATCAAACCGGTGGCGTTGTCGGAGATGATATGCGCACCCAGAACGCAGCCGTTTTGCTTGCTGACCAGCAGCTTATAAGCTGCAGATTTCATCCCCACCCGCTTGTAGGTCGGCCAGCTGAGATTTTTGGTAAAACGCTTTTCATAGGCAATCCCCCCTTCTTGAAGGGCCTTTTCCGTTGCTCCCACCATTCCATATTGCGGGTAGGTGAACAGAATCGCCGGCACGGCCGTGTAATTCATGAAAATCTCATTGGCGACACCTTTGTGAGCGCTGACAATATTGGACGCCGCCGATTGGGCTTCGGCATCGGCCACCCGCGCCAATTGGACGGTGGCTGCACAGTCACCCACGGCATAGACCGCTGAATTGGTGGTCTCCATCTTCTCATTGACGTTGACGCCGTGCCGGGATGTCTCTATGCCGGCGCGGTCCAAGGCCAAATCGTCGATATTCGCCACCCGGCCCGCGCCATGGACCACCAGGTCCGCAACAAATTGCCGGCCGTTTTGCGTGTGGACAATGAATGCACGGCCGTTCTTTTCTATGCCGGTAATCTCCATTTCTGTATAGATATCGATACCAACCTCGCTCGAGGCATCGAGCAACAGCGCTACCATCTCTTCATCGAAAGGACCCAGGGGGCATGAGTCAGCCTCCACTATTGTGCATTTGGCGTCCGTGGGGCCTAATCGAGCTACGAAATGGGCGAATTCGAAAGAGATAAAACCGCCGCCGATGAAAACGACCCGACTGGGCAGCCGATCCAGTTCCAAAAATTCACTGCTGGTGATCATCAACTCGGCACCGTCAATCGGCAGCTTCATGGGCACTGCGCCGGTAGCCAGGACGATAAAATCGGCGGATATTCGTTGGCCCTCGACATCGACGCTGCAGCGGTCCACGAAGCGGGCACGGCCCACTATGAAATCGACGCCGGCCTGCCTCAGACCATTGACCGTGTTGGAAGGCACCTGATCGGTGAATCTGTTTTTGGCATCACGCAGCTGTGACCAGCTGGCGAATGCCGGCGACGTGATGCCGGCACCGGTCAGATGACGTGAACGTGCTACGGTTTCGGTGCCTTCGTAAAACCATTTTTTGGCCTGGCAGCCGCTCAGGGCGCACGTCCCTCCCGGCTGCGAACTGTGTTCGACCAACCCTACTTTCAGGCCATTGTGATTGAGTTCGTATGCGGCGGTTTGACCGGCGGTACCGGAACCGATGACCAGTGCATCATATGCCTTGACCATAGTTGCCTCCGTATTTATCTACTGAACGGGTGATCGGGCGTTCTCGGTGATATGCTGCACCTGCTATGCGCTGTGCCAGAATAAATACTACTGCGGCGACATACTATTGATCCGCTGCAAGCGCTTTCGCGCGGCCTGGCGGACCTCCTTGTCCGAATCGTTTTGGATAACTTTCTTGAGCACATCCAGGTTGCTTTCTTCCAAAACCGCCTTTTTCCGGACGTTGGGGTCGGAACGCACGATCTTAGGTAGAAAAATGTCTCTGAACTTCATCAGTATCGTACCTCCTTTGATTTAATAGCTTAAATCTATTGGAAAGGCATGTCATCTTCAATGGGGTGAAAACAGTATTTGCCGGGAGCCAGTATGACGTTGGCCAGCCGGCAGTGGTTGACCACCAGATCGCCACCGGGTGTGGCTGGTTTTCAACTACCCAAAATACAGTATCGGCCTGATTGGCATCGTGGCAGGAAGCTTGTATAAGAAAATCGTTAGTTGGCATGACCGGTCACGCATGTATGGGCAGCCGGCAAAGCAGTGACTGAAATCGAGCGTTGAGCCGGTTTGTGTCTTTCGAAACCGGGGTAACAGGATGTCGTGGAGCAGCCCGACAGACGTAGCGGTGATCGTCGATCTTTTCACGGTCGGCAAAAGTACTGTCTGTCATGCTTGAATATCGAGTCCTGTGAAGGAGTTGTGATGAACATAAGAAATTTGGATATCAACATACTGTTTTATCTTTGCGACCGTCTCCAGCAGAACGGAGACCATCGACAGACCGCGATTGATACCATTTTCGAGGAATTTTCCGATATTCCAGAAAGTGAAATCATTTCGGCAATCCGTTCCATGACCAACGATCGACTGATTGCCATTGACAAACCACGTTCACGACTGTCTGTGACCGAGAAGGGGGTTGACCGGCTGCGGTCATCGGTGGCCTGCCGCATCAATCCATCAGAGCTGTGCGCCTGCATCAAGCCGTCCGGATCAAGCTTCGGATCGCTGCCCTCGTCGCGGCAGAAGTCAATAGCATGACTCTGTGCTGTGAGATGACTGATTTTGCGACATTGCCTTATTACAGGCGAATGGGATTGGCCGCAAGGCTTCTGGACAGATTGAATGTTAAAGCACTATATCGCGGAATGAAAACAGCCTTAACAATAGCACACGCCGATTTCTTGGGGATGAACCAGCAATAAAAAATCTGGGATATCGGTATGCAGGATGCTTGATAAAAAACACTCAAATTGGAGGTCGGATCAGGAGCATGGTCGTTTGGTACAAGCAACTAAAATCCTCGGTATAGAGCTATAATCGCTGTATTCAGAACATTGCGGTTTTGGATAACTGGTAGCCGGTGAGTTGTTCGGATATGAAAAAGGCGCCTTTACCGGCGCGACGGGAAGCCATCGGGGTGTATTTGAAAAGTCTGAAGGCGGGACCATCTTCCTGGATGAGATCGGCACCGTCGATGAAAAGGTACAGATCAGTCTGCTGCGGCTGCTCGAGACACGCAAGTTGGAACGCATCGGGGGCACCCGAACCATTTCGGCCAACGTTCGGATCGTCGTGGCGACCAATGAGAACCTGTCCGAAGCCGTGGATCAGGGCCGTTTTAGAGAGGATCTTTTTTTTCCGTTTGGATATCTTCCAGATCGTCCTGCCGCCGGTGCGCGAACGCGGTGGTGATATTGTGTTGCTGGTGAACCACTTTCTAAAGCAATTCAGCGACGACTACCAGCGGGACATCGTCGGGATGTCGCCGCAATGCATCTCTGCTCTGGAATCGTATGATTGGCCGATGAATGTCAGGGAGATTAAAAATGTCATCCATCGCGCGGTGCTGAATTCGACCGGCAGTGTTCTGCTGCCCGAACACCTTCCTGAACGCCTGCAAAAAGCACGCAAACAGCCGCCAGTGATCAAGCTGCCCATCGGATCTACTATGCAGGAGGCAGAACGAATACTGATCACGCGAACCTTAACCTGGACGCGCAACAACCGCCGACGTACTGCCACCATATTAGGCACCAGCCGGCGAACTCTATACAATAAGCTCGAAAGATATGATCTTCTTTAAGTACATCATCCGCAATATATAGTAGCGTTTTTTAGGTTATGTGTGATCCTAATTCAGAGGAAGGATCAGCCATAAGCTTAACAATAGAATGGTAGTTGAGGCTTGCCTATTTTCAAGTCTAATCAAGTACGCTCTGGCTATCCCAAAAAAACGGACCACCCTGAAATTTGGGATTACTTGCCTTATGTTGCGAGTAGACTTAACCCACTGAACTTTATTTGTTTTTCGACAAGGTTCATCCAAATACGATTTCTGTATGATGCCAATAGATTACGGCTCATTCCTTCGTTTTTTCAAAAAACTGTCAACATAATATCGCCTCCATCGACATACCGATAAATGGTCGGGCACCGGATCGCACCTCTTCAGAGTGTGTCCAACCAAGCCAACGTATCCTGTCTGTTTTCCCAGTCGATTAACGCCTCCAAGCGGGGATCCGGATTGAGCAGAGATTGACTGTATCGCATAAACTGTTCCTGGATGCTTCGTTTGTGCGTCAGGTCCATCTGCAGATAGGTCATTGTGGATTGGATATTTTCGTGACCCAATCGGTTTTTAATATCGGAGACAGGCTCCTTAGCACAAAGCATTCTCACGGCACAGGCATGGCGAAAGCTATGAGCCGGATTGATGTCTGCAAGACGTTTCGGGTCCAGAACCCGCTGTAGATATTTTTTACAGATTCGATTGATCCCGTGACGGGTAAAGCCGCCGCCGCGTTGATTGATAAACAACCGCTGCCGGAACAGCGGGTTCGGCTTCTTGCGGTAATCGGCGATGTAGGTGCTGAGCAACTCAGCCGTCTTCGGCCACAATTGCATCTGCCGAAAGCGGTTGGCCTTGCCTAAGACGGCCAACGTTTGATGCTGGGGATCAAAGTACGCCAGGTTCAACGTCGCCACCTCACTGGCTCTGGCCCCTGAGTCATAAAGCAGGTTCAACAGGGCGTAGTCGCGCAACCCCTCCGATTTCGAAAGGTCTACAGCTTGATAGACCTTCAGGATTTCATCCGGATACAAAAACCCGATCAGCGGTCGTTGCGAGCGTTTTTGAGGGATGGAAAGGATCATGCCGGATAGACGTCTTTTCTCCGGAACCATAAAGCGGATCATTTTGGCCAATGATTTGAGGGCCGCCAGCCGCTGGTTGCGTGTTGATGCCCGGTTGCCGCGTTTGACTTGAAGATGGTCGAGAAAGTCCAGGATCAATGCACTGGTCAAATGATCGATGGTCAGCGATTTGATTTTTACGCCATGGTACGTAGCTGCAAATGGCAAAAAGAGCTTAAAAGTGTCCCGGTACGCCTTTATCGTCTGCACACTGCAGCCCTTGATGCGTGGCAAGTACTGCTCAAAAAATTGGTGTATACTTTGGTTAAGATTCATCGTTTTCGGGTGAGAACAAAATCCAACAGTTGTTCTCGTTGATCGGCATCGACCATTTTCAGGTATTTGACGGTATGTTTGTACTCACTATGCCCCATATAGGCGGCCAGGACAGGCAGTGCTTGTTGGGGTGATCCTTGCCGGGATTTTACTTGTAAAAGTGTGTTCACAGCGAACGAATGCCGCAGGCTGTGAACGGTCGGCGCGCAAAAGTTGGTGCGGCCGACAACACGTCTGGGCTGTTCGATGCCGATGGCTTTGACGGCCTGGTTAAAGATGAACCGGACTCGCTCAGGAGTAAGGCCACCGTACCTGGATCCGGCCAGCAGAAAAGGATTGTGAGCGTCACCCATCAGGTTGTTACGTGCATTCAGGTAGTTTTGCAGTTGGATATTCACCGCAGTCGGCACCGGTATCAGACGGTCTTTTTTAAACTTGGTCTTTTCGATATATAGGGTCCGCTCCAATTGGCGATAGTGATGTTTAAGCAATTTTACCGGTTCCGATATTCTCATCCCGCAGCGGGCCAGCAGCAAGATCGCCAGGTATACCGCCAAATCCTTCATGAAGTACCTCGGTCGCTTGCGGATCGTCCGGCATACAGCCAAAAGCAGTTGATCTACCTGCTTGGCAGAGAAGAGAAAGGGAATGATCTCATTTTCCGACAACAGCGGGATGTCCTTTACCGGATTGACCGCATAATCCCCGCAGCGCACCAAATAGCCGAAGAACATGCGCACGGTGGAAAGCACCCGGTTGATGCTGCGAGATTCGACCTTCAGATCGGCACGCAGCTCGAGAAAAAACGATGCCGGCAGAGCGGCCGGTTCTTTTTGGCGCTTGGCCAGGTAGCGATCAAAGGTCTTCAGATGGGCATACAGCGCTTCGGTCGAGAACCCCAGGGACTGGCGGTAGGCCATATATTCGGTGAGTCGCGCTGCCAGAAAGCTCTTAAAGGGGGTCATCGAATAATACCTTTCGCATCAATTCGATATGGATGTGCAGATACTTTCGGGTGGACTCGATGCTGTCATGGCCCAGCATCTCCTTGACCTCGTAGATGGATGCCCCGGCCTCCAACAGGTTTTGTGCATAGGTGTGACGCAGCCAATAGGCGCTGGCGTCCAGGCCTGCGGCACGCATACAATTGCGGACGCAATGACCGATGACATTGGGACTGAGCGGTCGATGCGGCGGATGCAGGGTTAAAAATAGAGACCGGTGGTTGCTTTGGGCGCGGCCGCCGATGAGGTATGCGGCGATGGTCTTGATGGCCGCATCGGGCAAAGGCAATTTAGTGGGACGGTCGTTTTTGCGATGCCGCAGGTAAACTTCTGCTTTGCCGAAGCTGATATCGTCCAATTTGAGCAAACGAAGCTCGCTGGGACGCAATCCCAGCAAATAGGCCAGATGGATCATTGCAGCGGTTCGAAGTTCACTGGCCGTCGTATACCTTAAACTGGCAAACAGCTTATGGATTTCGTCCTTGCGTAAAAACTTAGGCGGTTTTGGCTGGGCAAACAATGGCGGTCCGGTGACCAGCGGAGCCAGGTCTTTGGCCAGTAATCGGCGTTCGGCGAACAGGTAGCGCAAAAATCCACGCAGATAGGACCGATAAATCCGGCAGGAGGCAGTTGAAAACCCGTTTAAAAACGTCTTTAAAAATGCATCGATCTGCTCGATGTCTAACGACCGCAGCTTGATCCGGTGTCGCTCAAGGTGTTGGGCAAACGCGTTGAGCACACGCCGGCTGGCCGTGATGGTGCGTTCAGGGGTTTGGTGAAATTTTTTTCGGTAGCGTAAATAATCCTCGAACACGTCTGGCAAGTTCACGGGCGGTGTTGGATAGCGAATCGGTTGAGCAATTTTGCCCTGCGCGTGAAGATATCTCGACAGGTTGGTAATCGCATGCGCAGGACCTTTGAATCGCCTGATGGTCGCAAAAGTAAAAATGTCCTTCCAGCCATAACTTCCAGCTTTGATTAAATTGGTGAATTGGGTCAATCGCCATCGGTAATCTCTCTGGGTGCTCTGGGCATAGCCCTGGGAAGCCATCCATTGCAGGTGGTCTTCAATGGCTTGTTTAAGCGCCACGATCACCTCTTCAGAGGTTGTCTGGCGGTTCATGGCGCCATCCGTTTTAGCGATTGGTCGACAAGGCGGGCGATGGGCACCGGGTTTCTTGTTGGTTTGTGGTCTGCCTTCAATGGTGTTGGCGATACAACGGGCGTTGCGGGAAGTTCGAGTACCTGAAAAACCGTGCCGTCAAAAGCGATCAGATCTTTATCGATCAGTCCGTTTCTGGCGCTGATGTACTGATCGAGATCCATTTGCAGCAAGGTGCAAATCTTGTCGTAGCTGTAAAAAGAGAGTCCATGGCGATCGGAGGCGAGCACCAGAAACAGGTAGAGAAGGACTTCCTTTTGTTGCAAAGATGACAAAAATCCCTGGGAAAGAAAACGGTGCGGGATAAAACTGAACCCACCATGGATGCATCTGATACGATCAGGATTTAGAATTTTCTTTTTTATCATCATGGCCACCTTTTCGATTGGGTTAACCATATCCGCGGCGGGGGAACATCTTCACAATCCGGCCACGAATACCGCAAAAATGGCAAAATGGCCTTGTATCGATACGGCAAGTACAGTTTTTTATGTGGGTCAATAGTTTCATAGCCCGTGGGCGCCGGGGTGTGGAAGTGGCATCATCCATGTTTTTTGGTTTTCTTTGCGCATTGCGTTGTCTGCGACGGTTTTCAGATTCACAGTGGTTTTTTTTGCCCTTTTTGGTCCGGCGATATTTTCTTTGTGCTTTGCAATGGTTTTTGCGCTTTCCCGCACGACGGCATTCATCACAACAATAGGCATGTCCTCTAAAACAGCTTCTGCAGATACAGAAATGGAAATCACACCATCGACATTGAATGAGAATCAGTAACACCTCGGGCATGCCTCCGGCCTTGCAAACAGCCGGAAGGTACAATAGAAAGGAAGTATGGTGTGGGAGCTTCCGGATGCTTGCGGTAGCTCTTGCCTAAAGCCCGAAGGTGCCACTTCGGGCTTTTCTATCTATCCCCTTTAAGAGTCGCAAATCGTGGGTCGAAGTACAAGAGATCCGGATAGGCAGCGCCAGACAGGTATTTCTTTCAGCTGACGTGAAACAATAGGAGGGTTGAATCAAAGGAATGATATGGATTGTTCTATCTTCGTTGAATTAGATGGAAGGACATGGGGAATGAAACCCACAACATAACGAAACTCACAACGTAACTTGCCACGTGTCCAACTTAAAGAATTTTAACGAAGATCGCACTTACGTTG
>JASFFF010000001.1:0-63572 GCA_050124445.1 Desulfosarcina sp. | reverse complement strand
CCTGACACATTGGCACGGTTTATCCGCCAGACCCTCACGCGCTATCCGGCCACCCGGTATCTTTTCTATACATTCGCCCACAGCCAGGGGGTCATCGACACCCGCAGGCTGACTGGGCCGCCGCCCGCAAAAACCGTATCAATTTCCCGTGACGCGACCGACAATGCGAAAATGTGTCTGGAGCAATTTCACGAAGCCCTTAAATACGGCCTGAATGGTCGTCGTTTTGATTTGATGGTGCTGTTTTCTTGTCTGACGAACATGGTGGAAATCGGCTATGCATTGTCGGATGTAACCCACTATCTGGTCGCCAGCCAAGATGAGATCCGCCTATTAAATCAACCGCCGGGCAGCTATCAGATCCGTGGATTGCATTTTGAAGAGATCGTTGCCGCCTTAAAGCAGAATCCGGCGGCAGATGTGAAGCTGTTGGGTCAAAAAGGGGTCGATACGCATGTGGATAACTATGGGCGCGATGTAATGTTGCCTGCTGCTCACAAAACCGCTCAAGCATGTCGGTATCGGGCAGATATGGCCATGGTGGATTGCCGTGCGCTTCCGCTGCTGGTTCAGCAACTGGATAAAATGGCAGGGTTGATGATCGCCCATTCAGGCAATCCGCAGGTCGTGGAAGCCATGCGCAGGGCACTGACCGCCACGCCCCAATTTGCCAGCTTTTTAAACCTGGAATATTATGACTTGCTGCACTTTGTTCGGCAGTTGAAAGGCCACCTCCGACAGCCGGATCTGATAACGATCTGCGACTCGATAATGGCACAGTTGGTTGATCAGGTCCTCGTTTACGAACGCCGTACATCAGATGGCGTGGCTACCGGCATGTCGGTTTACCTTTCCAGTCCACTGGTGCCAGAAAACGTGTATCAGGCCCACCAGGCCATGTATGCCCAATCTCGTTTTGGCCAAGATACCCGCTGGGATGAAATGATCAGTTGCTTCCGCCAACACTTCAGATGACCCATTTCGATGGTGGCGTTTAACAAAAAAAGGCAGGATCAGTAAGCACGATCCTGCCTTCGTAAGCCAATTTGGCGATGGGTATAAAAACACGAATTAGGGCATGATGACACTGTCGATTACATGAATGACTCCGTTGCTAGCCATGATGTCGGTTTTGACCACATTGGCATCATCGACCATCACACTACCGTCGGATGTGCTGATCTTAAAGTTCTCTCCATTGACAGTTTTGGCGGAGGTGAGCTTGACGGCATCTTTGGCCATAACCTTGCCGGGAACCACATGATAGGTAAGTATCGCCTGCAGTTTGGATTTATTTTCCGGTTTGAGCAAGTCTTCAACTGTTCCATCCGGCAGTTTGGCAAAGGCCTCGTCGGTGGGAGCAAAAACCGTAAAAGGCCCCTTGCCCTTGAGCGTATCGGTTAAACCCGCTGCTTGTATCGCAGTTACCAATGTACTGAAGGATCCTGCCGACTGGGCGGTATCGATTATATCCTTTTTGCCTTCGGAAGAAGCGTGACTCCCAGCGATTGCCAGTGTGGGTATTGCCAGAAAAAATACCAGAAGCGTTGTAAAACGTAGTTTATTCATTTTGTTATTCCTTACTTTTTTGAGTTGGTGCTACCATATGATTTTGTAGATGCTATAGGCAAAACCGTTACATTACCAACATAGCTACCTGGTATCATACCGGCAAGCGGCGTAAAAAAAGGGCAAAATGATAGACAAAGGCTATCACTCTGTAACCGGGCACCGTGGCCGCGGTCGTCGCCTCAGATACCGACTTTGTGGCTGTAACCAGCGGCCGCAAAGTCGGTATCGACCCATCAGATGCTGCGGCGTGCATCGATTCGGGCCATATTCTTGAGCCGAGACAGCTCTTGCCAAGAAAAGGACTTGCTCTGACAAGGGAGGATGGCGTTGTTGGTATAGATGGGGTCCGCTTCCAGATCGTAACGTGAGGCTGCCACGGCTTCCGGCCACATGGGCGTTCCCGGGATGGGCGTGTAATGGGCGATGATCGGGGTGACACCCGCCCGCTTGACCACGGCAATGGAAGCTTCGACCCCGGCGACATCCTGACCGGGAAGGCCGGCCAGCAAGTATGCGCCGACCTGATCGGCGTCAAACCCGGCCGATTTCAATACCGCCGCCGTATGCCTGAACTCAGCTTCGGTCACTTTGCGATCCATCATCTGCCGGTCCCCGAAAACCGTGGTTTCCAGACCCAATCGAATGGTGTGGAAACCGGCCCGGAGCATCAAGTCTGCCAGGGGACGGGTAATTTCACGAATGTGCAGTGCATTGGGGGTGTGCAGCCGAACGTCGATACCCGCGGCGATAATCCGCTCAAAAAGCGGAACGGCGTGATGGTCGGCGTCGACCAGCAGCGCATCATCGTAAAAGGCGAAGTCCCGCACGGCGAAGTTGTTGTGCCAGAAGACCATTTCATCCGCCACGGATTGGGGACTGCGTCGCATCATGCTGGGCTGAAGCCGGTGAGCGGCACAATAGGCGCAGCGATAAGGGCATCCGCGCGAGGTGAGCAGGGGTGCGTGTGCCACTTGGTGTTCAAGGTCCAATGCCGGCCAAGGAAAGGAATCCAGATCCTGGGGGTCGAAACACTGCCTGGGTGACCATCCGGTCAACTCGGCAATCATAGCCAATATGGTGTGCTCCCCAGGACCGACGACGATGCGATCCGCCCCGCACGTGTGTTGCGCATGATCGTAACAGAGCGTGGCATAGACACCGCCCAAAACGATGGGAACATGCGCATGAATCGATTTGACCCAATCGATGGTTTCCTGGACTCCGGGGTACCAATAGGTCATCAAGGAAGTGACCAGCACCAAGTCGGGTGGGTCCAACGCCTTCAGGTCTTCAGCAAACCATTCAGGCGGGATGCCGTACCGACAGTATTTGCGGGGGATGTCCGAAAGGCCCGCCGGTTTGGCGATTTCGGCCTTGAGGTAGGGTCCGCGCCCACAGCGCTTTGCGGATGCGGGCCGTTTGCGGGCACGGGGGTGAAACCGGTCCAAACAGTCCAGGTAAGAAACCCGGACACCGTGGGCACGCAGGATCCCGCCGAGGGTCAGCAGGCCCAACGGTTTGGCCCAGAAATCATAGGCAGCAAAGTCATGAATCCAGGGATTGACCAGCAGGATGTGGGGGGAATCAGAAGGTTTCATCGTTTTCAATGATGACAATCCCAAACTGGCATTAAGTGGCGTCTGGGAAATAAGTCATCGATATCTTCTTCAACTCCCGACGACTGAACAACAGCTTGTAGGTTTTGACCCCGGCTTTTCGGGACATTTGGCGGGCCGTGTCACGGCAGTCCTCTTCATCCTTGCCGTGGATCATCGTATACAGATTGTATGGCCAGCCTTCGGCTGGGTCGCGACGATAGCAATGGGAAACGGCGCGAAAGGAGGCCATAATCTGACCGACTGCTTCAATGCGATCTTCATCCACCTGCCAGGCGGTCATGGCGTTGGCCTGGAATCCGGACTTCTGATGACGCAATGTGGCACCGAAACGGCGGATGACCCCCCGATCAGTCAGTTTCTTGAGGGTATCGATCAAGGTCTTTTCAGAGATGCCAATCTCGTCGGCCAATACCGCATACGGACGAGACACGATGGGAATGTCCCCCTGAATCGATGCGATGACCTTTTTTTCAAGATCGGTAAGCATGGGCGGTTTTATGAATGGTTGTCGCCTGGTTGTCAAGCGTATTCACCAAACCCGCAGTCAGCAGAAGCAGCCAGGCCAGCGGGTAGGCGGAACCGGATCGATTCAGTATTCCGGAAACAACGCATGAATGTCGGCTTGATTGGCCCTGCACAGGCCCCTTTCGGTAATGAAAGCGGTCACCAGTCGAGCCGGGGTGACATCAAAGGCAAAATCCGCGGCCGGGCTGCCTTCGGGAGGCACCAGTACCCGCGTGAGCTGGCCATCGGCCAGGCCCTGGATGAAGCGCACCTCGTCGGAGCTGCGCTCTTCGATAGGAATCTCTTTGATCCCGTCACCCATGGTCCAGTCGAATGTGGAAGACGGCAGGGCCACGTAGAAAGGGATTTGATTGTCTTTTGCGGCCAGCGCCTTGAGGTAGGTGCCGATCTTGTTGGCCACATCGCCCGTATGTGTGGATCGGTCGGTGCCCACGATCACCATGTCCACTCGGCGGTGCTGCATGAGGTGACCACCGGCGTTGTCGGTGATTACCGTGTGGGGCACCCCGTGCTTGCCCAGTTCCCATGCTGTCAAACGTGAGCCCTGGTTTAACGGCCGGGTCTCATCGACCCACACGTGAAGATCCACGCCGCGGTCGAAGGCCTGGTAAATAGGTGCTGTTGCCGTGCCATACTCAATGCAGGCCAGCCAACCGGCATTGCAGTGAGTCAGAATGTTAACGGTGGCGCCGTTTTTCTCACGGCTGATCGTTTCGATGAGTTCAGCTCCGTGCAGACCGATGCGGCGACAGTTGTCCACCTCCTCTTCGGCGATGGCTGCGGCTTCGCTGCGCGCGGCATCAACGCGTTCGTTCACCGATCCGGCGAGTTGCACCTTTCCAATAACCCGATCAACCCCCCATTCCAGGTTCACCGCCGTTGGCCGTGCGGCCTTCAGCCGCTTAGATTGCTTTAGAATGTATGCCAGGTGGTCAAAAGCATGCTTACCGTTCAAGGCGGCAAGCATCACACCGTAGGCACCGGTAACTCCGATGAGCGGTGCTCCCCGGACGAACATCTCGCGTATGGCGTGAATCACATCGTCAACAGTGGTCAAGTCCGCGACCACAAACCGGTGCGGCAGCTGGCGCTGGTCGATCACCTTTACGGTACTCAGATCATGGTCCTGCCAAATGGGTCGCGTGGGTTTACCGTCAACAATCATGATGCATCCTTGTTCAGTTGAAAATACGCACCAGGCTTTCTGCAGCCGTGAAGGGCCGATGTTTAAGCCCAGTGCGTGCGGCCACGTGTGAAGGAACAGCCACACCGGGTCCGAGCGATGAGTAGTTGATGAATGTTCTTCCATCAATCATAACCTTCATGCCTTTTTTAGGTCCCTTGACGAAAACCACCGCTTCGGTATTGCGGTATTGGCTGCCTAAATCATCATATCCCAGACCGGCAGCGCGTTTACCGATATTTACATCCACAAAATAGATGGAGTCTTCAGACAACTCATCACTATAGTCATCAATAATGCCTGTAAGAATCATATCCAATCGTTTGTCCATACCGGCAGCTCCTTTTATTAAAATGGGTTCACAGCGCGTTTGCAACCCGTAAACTAACGGTTGCCGGAGTGCAGTCAATGCCGTCAAACGAATGGACGCAATGGCCGGATAGTTCTAAACTTTAGAATTTTAATTGTATTTCGAACTATATAAGGGGGTTTCTCTACCACAAACCAGTTGTTAAACCGATGCGATCAATCCCTGGTGTAATAGACCCCGGGAATCCAGCTTTTTTGGAGCTTGGCGGTTTTATCCCCCGGACCGGCGGCTTCATCGATGAATTTGAAGGTATGCTTACCTATACGGATCACATCACTATGCACCAGCTGCTTGCGGTCGACCGGCTCGCCATTGACGTAAGTGTGGTTGGTGCTTTCCAGATCTTCGATAACATAGTCCATTCCGCCCGGCGCGTCCTTGTTTTCAATGCAGACCACTTTGGCATGCTTTTGACTGGCCAACATGTCATCGATAAAAATGTCGGCATCGATTCTGCGACCGATGCGCAGCTCGGCTTTGTCGAGGGGGATTCGCTTGATGGTCAACCCTTCGTGGACCAGAACGAGCAGTGCCATATTCTATTCTCCTGTTGCGCTATTCTATTCGATTCAGACAATCGGCAATGGCACCAGCGGCACTGGCGGCAGATGTAAAACGCTTTGCCTTCTGCTTGGCCAGTAGCTTGTTGACCAGTCTCCTCACGCAGGCCGGGATGCCGTCGGCCACCTTTGCCAGCGGCTTGGGCGCAATGTGCGTAATCGCATACAATATAGCACTCATTGACTCGCCTTTGAAGGGTTTGATGCCGGAGAGCATTTCGTAGAGAACGATGCCCATCGAAAACAGATCGGATCGGCCATCCAGACCCTCGCCGGACACCTGTTCAGGGGACATGTAATTCGGCGTTCCCAGAACCACGCCGGTGCGTGTTTGGGATGCATCCACGACGTGAGCAATGCTGAAGTCGGTCACCTTGACCCGCCCGTCTTCAAGCATCATGATGTTGGCCGGCTTGATATCGCGGTGAATCACCCCCTGTTTATGGGCATAGTCCAGGGCGGCCGTCACATCGGCAATCACAGCCAGTATCCGGGGAATTGGCAGCAAATGTCCCTTGACACAAACCCAGGTGAGGTTGTCGCCTTTGAGCAGCTCCATGGCAATGTATGCCATGTCATGTTCCTCGCCGACGTCGTAAATGGAAACGATGTTGGGGTGGGATAAATTGCCGGCAGCCTCGGCTTCGCGGAAAAACCGGGATTTGACCTCGGGCAGTTCCGCTGGTTCGACCGCGGCATACTCGAGGGTTTTAATGGCCACCTCGCGATTGATCTTTGGGTCGCGTCCCAGATAAACCGTTCCCATGCCGCCGCGTCCGATCTCTTTGATGATCTCGTAACGACCGAAGGTCGGTTTGGCGCCATTGCCCACCATCAGCAGGGATTGGTCTTGGCTTCCTCCACCGGCAATGGTGCTGTCCAGATCCGAAAAGTGCTGGATGCGCTTGTCAACATCTTTGTAGGCGCCCGCCTTACGGATGTGGCGGTAGATGTCCAGGGCCTTGTTGAACATCCGCTTGCGCTCGAAGTCCAGGGCCAGGTTGTACAACAGATGTTTGACCGGGCGTTGCTGTACCGGGCATTGCATGAATTGATCGCAGGCCATGTCGAGCAGCCCTTGCCCCTGGTACGTAAGTCCCAGGGTTCTGCAGGCATCCAGCTTATCAGCCCGCAGCCGCTGCGCGGCCAGAGTGAATTGGAGCATGAGGAATCCGATTGCAGTCAGGACGAACGGCGCCATTACGTCGAGTTTGTACCCGTAACCCAGCAGCAGGCCGACGGTGACAGCGTACCAGGTCACCAGAAAAATAATCAGGATCGTCGCCGCCACCCGCATGGTTACACGAGGAATCACCAGGGCCAAAAATGTTGCAAAATAAAGCACCGCCCCAATTTCCAGTATCCGAGCCCAGAACGGTCGCGACAAGGGTCGGTCGGCCAGCAGCCCGGACAGGGCATTGGCCATGATGGCGACATCCGCTGCCCGGTGGTTCGATCCCACCCGGTAAGTCCTGGCAAACGGTTCGGCGGTTAACCCGATCAGGACGATTTTATCCCTAAACACCATCGGATCGATCTCCGCGTTGAACAGTTCAGCACACGAAAAAAGACGTTGGCGCGTCCACTTCCGGTCATAGTTCAACAACATGCGATAGGCAGGGTCGAGGGCCAGGTCAAGGGTATCGACCAGCAGATGGGGCCGCCCTGAATAGTCCAGGTTTATGGAGATATCCCTCAAGCGGAGGCCATGGTGTTTAAGGGCAAGGGCCAAGGCAAACGCCGGTATCAGCCGTCCCTTGGCTTCCATGAGCAGGGGTATTTGCCGGACCCGACCGTCGGAATCTTCATTCAGGTTGATGTGCCCCATGGCTCCGGCCTTACCGGCCAGTTCCTCAAACGGCCCAAGCATGCCATGCCCGGCCATAAGGCCTTGAGATGCAGCCCCCACGGCCCTTGCCAGTTTCCAGTGCGTGCCGGTGGCACCGATGGGCAGCACCGTTGGATTTAAAGAATTGAGGATGACCATTCCCGACGGATCGATGTCATCTTCCACCTGTTTATCCAAAAAAATATAAAGTGGCAGAACCACGTTGCGACCGCGGCGGATGGCGGCAATCAAACCGGCGTCCTGATCCAGACCGGCCTCTTTCTCACGCAGCATGCCATCCAATCTTCTGGTCGTCGGCTGGTGCCCTTTCCACTGGGGAGCCTCCAGCTGGGCCCTCAGATCCCTGATCGCATTCATCCCGGGGTTAGGGTCCGGCTGGTTGAAAAGCAGACAGATACCTACGGCTGCAGCGCCATTGTCCGACAAAAGCCGTACCAGCTCGCCAATGCGATGGCGGGGCCAGGGCCAATCGCCGAATTGACGAAGGCTGCGTTCATCGATGGCCACGATGGCAATGGGTTGGCCATCTGGGTTGGAAAACCGATTCGCCCAATAATCAAAATGCGTATTTTCGATTGACCGCCACGGGTCCCATATCGAGAGCATGCCGGTCAAAATCATGGCGGTCAGCACAAGGATCTGGATTAAAGGAGACGTGAGTATCTTTTTTAGCATGGGCAACATCTATGTCCAAGCCAGGGCCGGAATTGCACAGCACCTGTCGCCGATTTTGGTGCATACATATAAATCATTGATACCTTATGCAAAAACTGTGCAATTGTCAAAGAATCGATCGAATTCTTCCACCGCCGGGGAAATCATTAAACCGCATCCACGGTTTCGGCTCGCTTGAGACCGGTTGGTACAAAAAAATAGACATGGGATAGGCAAATATTGTTCATCTCACCTTTGGAAGCGCGCGACGGGATAAATAAACTGAAGTTCATTTTTAATTTATTCTTTGTGATTATAATCTGTTAAAAGAATAAACCGATACTGACAATGCTTATTAGCACAAATCTTGCTGCGTTGGATTGATATACGCGTGATTCTCACGGCGAATGGATGCTAAAACGAACAGCCAACGGCTTTATTAAGGTCCAAACATGCTAAGTTGCCCCAATTGCCATAAAGAATTAAAATGGGTGCCCAAAGGCAAGCATACCTGCCTGTGCGGAGAGGTGATCAGCACAGATGGGGAGGACCTTAAAAGGATAGAAATCGCCTTAATCAACGTTCCGGCCAAAGATAGTGACCATCTGTCGATCAACATCCATCTTTACCTGGCCATTATCTCGGTGTTGATGCTGGTTGTGCTGCGAATCTTTTTCCATCAAATGATCCTGCCTCTTGAAGCAGGAATCATGTCCGTCCTTTTCAGCATCGATCCCCAAAGCTACAAGCAGGCGTTTATTCCGATTGTCGCCGCAGCGATCATTGTGTTGTGGTTTGCCCGCAGCTATTATCGACAGATCCGACAATAGCGTCACCCATCAAAGCACCACGCCGGCCGTGCTGCCCACACATGGTATATTCCCGCTGCAAAACCGCACACCTTGGCAATCAACAAGTTGTCGGTTGCATGAAACGCGGCCTGCCGGTCGTCAGCAAAACCGTTGCGTCATCATAATCGGTGGGCACCTTTGCGTTTGCCAATCAACCGGCACCCATTATTGACGCTGGAAAATAATGTCATTAGTTTTATAATTATTCACCAACAGGTGATCATTCAAAATTGCATCCGGCTGACACATGTTCAATCACCCCAAGGCATGAATCGGAGATGAAAGTTGGAAGGCATCTCCCAATGGCTGATAAACCCACCCTTTCCGGATGTGTCAAGCCCATGAAGACAACCCGCAACCGTTTAGGAGGTCTCCATGAACGTACGAGAACTTGAAAGCATTGCACACACGATCGTTGCCTCAGGCAAGGGCATTCTGGCGGCCGATGAGAGCACACCGACCATTAAAAATCGATTTGCGTCGATTCAGGTCGCCTCCACTGAAGAAAAGCGCCGCGCCTACCGCGAACTGCTCTTCACCACGCCTGAGGTTAACGCGTTCATCAGCGGCGTGATTCTTTTCGATGAAACCATGCGCCAGTCCACCGCTGCGGACGTCCGCTTTCCTCAGTATCTAACCGATAATGGCATTCTCACCGGCATCAAGGTGGATAAGGGGGCCAAGAATCTGGCCGGCTTCGAGGGTGAAAAGATTACCGAAGGCCTTGATGGCCTGCGCGACCGCCTGGCCGAGTACAAGGCGATGGGAGCCACATTCGCCAAATGGCGGGCGGTGATTCCCATCGGCCATGGATACCCCACGCGCTTCGGTCTGGATGCCAATGCGCATGCCCTGGCGCGTTATGCCGCCTTGTGTCAGGAGGCCGGCCTGGTGCCTATCGTGGAACCTGAAGTGTTGATGGATGGCGACCATGACATCCGGCGCTGCCGGGACGTGACCGCCGAGACCCTCAAGCGCGTATATGATGCGCTTTTCGAGCACTGCGTTTATCTGGAGGGCACCTTGCTAAAACCCAACATGGTCGTATCGGGCAAGGACTATCCAGTCCAGGCCGGCCCCGAAGAGGTTGCCGAGGCCACCCTGGGCTGTTTTCGCCAGGTGGTTCCGGCTGCCGTGCCCGGCATCGTGTTCTTGTCAGGCGGACAGAGCTCGGTTCAGGCCACGGAGAACCTCAACGCCATCAACGCCATGGGTGACCAGCCCTGGGAGTTGAGCTTTTCTTACGGCAGAGCCCTTCAAGAGGATGCACTCAAGGCCTGGCGAGGCAGCACGGACAATGTGAAAGCAGCGCAGCGCGCCTTTTTCCACCGAGCGCAGTGCAACGGCATGGCCCGCAGCGGCGACTATACCCGGGCCATGGAGAATGAGGCGCCTTAGGTGCTATTGATGACCCGCTCAGCGCAGGCAACCGAGCGCGTCACGCGCCGCGGCGTCAAGCACCCCTGCCTGACCGGCGATATCCAAAACGGTAATTCGTTCGCGAATGGCCCGGGCGGCAGTGGCAGCCAGCAGGAATTCAGCGCCATCCAGGTTTAGGGCATGGATGGCGAGTTTGAAGCCGGTGCGCCGTATTTGGTTGGCAAAATAGTGCGGAGAGGGCACTTGTTGGCAAAGGGATTGGATCGATGGCCATGTTTCGGGCAGGCGGCCATCAAGCGCGAGCAAATCATTTCGTTTGCGGGAAAAGCGGCGTCCCACCTCCCCGGACAATGATTTCCAAATGGTCGGGATCCGCTTGGCCTCGGCCTGGTAACGCTGTTCGGCCCGAGGTTCCAAGGCGGATGCCGGCAATCTGGCCAAGCGCCGGTAACAGGCCGCCGAGACGACGATGCCGGCAGCCACCTGCAGGCCATGCAGCTCGGGCTGCCTGCCGGTGATGCTTTCACGCATGTCCAAAAAATGCGAGAAGAGGTGCTCGCCGCCGGATGCCGGTGCGCTCGAACCGGCCACACTCATGGCACACCCGGAGATCAACAGACCCTTGAGCAGGGCCATGGCAATGTCCGTATGGGCGTCGGCTAGCTTTTCCGGGCTGTCGAGAAAGGCGCTCTCGGCCTCGGCCACCATGGCACTGGGCAAGCGGCAGTAGGATCCGCTGAACAATAGCGACTCGATCTGCCAGTCGATGTCCGACACCGATTTGGCCAAGACGTCGCAATAGCCCGACTGCAGCAGGTCCAGCGGTGCCGAGGCGATCACTTCTGGATCTACGTAGACAAACCGAGGCGGCGGTGCCGGCAACGTCCGCTTGACACCGTCCACCTTGATGGCGGCGATGGATGAGGTGTAGCCGTTCATGGAGGGCGCTGTGGGGAATACCCAGTAGGGCCGGCCCTGTCTGGCCGCGGCAAACTTGGCCAAATCGTTGATCGTCCCGGCGCCCACGGCAAGGATGAAATCGTGGTCTCGGCCGATGCGATAGACCTCGTCGGCCACCGCATCGGTGGCGTTGGTGTTGCCGGGCAGCGTGAGCTGCAAATGGGCAATCTGGTGGGCCTTGAGTTGAGTCACAACCGCCCTGCCGGCCGCGGCGTGGGTGTTGGTGTCGTCCAGCACAAGCACAGAGCCTCTGCCTGACGCGCGCCCGAGATCCCCGGCCAACACGACGGCGGCATCTTTACCCACATAAATCTGGGTTTCCAGCGTCGGATGCGGCCCCCCGCAGGTGCAATGGTGGCGATGGGCCATCGGATCGGCCACCAGGGCCTTCGCACTGCAGGGCATCTTGTTGTCCATGAGACACCTTTGCTAGCTGATGCGCTGTCGCACCGCCGCGGACACGAATTCGCTCACCAGGACGATGCCGAACACGGCCAGCAGCATTAAAGAGACTTCCTGCCACAGAAATTGGTTGATGGAGGAGTAGAGCAAAATGCCGATACCGCCGGCGCCCACAAACCCCAGTACCGTCGATTCGCGGATGTTAATGTCCCAGCGATACACCGCGGTTCCGTAAATCACCGGAAGCACCTGGGGAAGGATACCATACCAAAGGACTTGTATCCGGGAAGCGCCGGTGGCCTCGATGGCTTCCACCACCCCTTCGTCGATTTCTTCAATTGCCTCGGCCACCAGTTTGCCCATGAAGCCGATCGATCGAAAGGCGATGGCCCAGACCCCTGCCAAGGCACCCGGCCCGAAAACGGCCACGAAAAGCAGACCCCATACAACGGTGTTGACCGAACGTGAGGTGACCAGGATCAGCCGGCCGATAAACCAGGTGAACGGATTGAAGGTGGTGTTGCGCGCGGCCAAAAAAGCTACCGGAAAGGCGATGACAAAGGTGATGATGGTCCCTAACGTGGCGATATGGATCGTCTCCAAAAGCGGTTTAACCAATGACGACCAAAAAGAGATATCCGGCGGCCACATGCGCGTAAACAGATCCAGCGCCTGTATATGGGCATCTAAAAAATAAAACCAGGGCAGGTTAAGAAAACTGACCGCCCACGTGACCACGGCCACCGTACCCAAGTAGACCATATAGCGCAGCAGGGTCTGCCGCGGTGAAAAACGCCGCCACACGTCAGGATACCGTTTTGCGTGTTCGCTCACCGTCATCGCAAATAGTTCCGCACCCACGAGGAAACCAATTCACCCAGGAACACGATGGAGACAATGATCATCAGAATGGCCAGGCTGAAGTCGTAATCATAACGACTGAAAGAAGCCGCCAGAACCTGACCGATGCCCCCTGCCCCAACGATCCCGACCACGGTTGAATGGCGCACATTGGCATCCAGACGATAAATGGAAACACCGAGATAGCGGGGCAGCGTATTGGGCGAAACGCAGTATATCAACAGCTGCGGAAAAGAGGCGCCGGTAGCGCGAATGGCCTCCAATTGGCCGGGTGCCATATTTTCGATGTCTTCGGCAATCATCTTGGAAATAAAGCTCATGCTGGCAACAATCAGGGTCAGGACACCGGCCAGAGGACCGAAACCGAAAATTTTGACGAAGAAGATGGCAATGATGATCTCATGGAAGGTTCGTGAGAGGATGATGATCCCCCGGGCGATTGCATAGATGGCCCGCGGAACCAGATTGCCGGCAGCGCATATACCCAGCGGAACAGCCAGCAGCATGCCGAAAAAGCTTGCCGCCAGCGCCATCTGTACGCTCTCCATCAACCCCTTAAGCAGCAATTGCCAGCGGCTGAAATCCGGCGGGAACATACGGCTGAACATGTTTACCGCCCTGGGCACGCCGTTGCTGAATCGTGTCCAGTTGATTTCCAGCATACCGGTCGACCAAAAGACATAAGCAATCGTCAGGATGACCAGGCTGTAGCGCAATCCCGGGTGTTGGATCAGCCGAATCGGTTGCCATTGGTGCTGGTTTTCATTGGCTGGGCAGGTGGTCATGGCGGACCGGCCTTATCCGTTGGCCGTCTGGCGAAGTTTATGGTTGGCTTCCCTTTTCAATTTCGCACAATGGCTGTTTTCTCTATCCTCATCTATTTTCCTGATGGTGGTGCTCCAGTCCTCTTCACCGTATATCTCGGTCAGCACCGCTTCGGTCACCTGATCGGACACACCGTCGAAGACGATCTGGCCGCTGCGCAATCCAATGATTCTATCCGCAAAGGCCTGGGCCAGGGCGACGTCATGAATATTAACCAGTGCCGGCGTCCCCCGCTCCTTGACCAATTCGGTCAACAGGCGCATGATCTGCCGTGAGGTTTTGGGATCCAAACTCGCCGTGGGTTCATCCACCAGCAACAGGTCGGGGGCCTGCATCAGTGCCCGGGCGATGCCGACGCGTTGTCGCTGACCACCGGACAGGGCGTCTGCCCGCGTGTTGTGGTAACCCTTGAGACCCACCCGTTCCAGCAGCTCAAAGGCGGCGGACACATCCGCCGGGGGGAACTTGCGTCGATAGGCCCGCCAGAAGGAGACGTAACCCAATCGACCGGAAAGGACGTTTTCCATCACCGTCAGGCGCTCCACCAGGTTGTACTCCTGAAAGATCATCCCCATGCGCCGCCTGGCTCTGCGCAAGTCACGGCGCCCCAGGCGCGTGATATCGATATCGTGCAGCCGTATTTGCCCCTCAGAAGGTTGCACCAAACGATTAACACAGCGAATCAGGGTACTCTTCCCTGCCCCGGAAGGACCAATGATGGCGATGACCTGGGGTTGATCGACGCGAAAACGGATACCGCTGAGTGCCTGGGTGCCCGTGGGATACCTTTTTGACAGATCGATGATTTGCAGCATGGGGTCCAATGGCGGCAGCCTGCTGCCGTCGGGCAACAGGCTGCTGGATTGATTTGAATGGGATCAGCTGGATTTATTTCTTTTTCTTCTTCTTTTTCTTTACCTTCAACCCTTTCAGGGCTTCCTGGCTGTAGACAATGCCGTTGAATTTCTGGATGGTCAAAATGTCGTTCCAATGATCCTGGTAGGTGATGGGAATGAATTGGTTGAAGCCGTTGGCCTTGAACTCCTTCTCCAGGGCAGTTCCCGACCAGTCGAAGCTGTAAAAGGCATACATGATTTTACGCGCCAGATCCGGGTGCAGGTTATGCACGAACCCGTACGATGTCGTGGGAAAGGGATTGGACTCCCAGATGATGCGCAAATCATCGCGGTTGACAACGCCTTTATCCGCCATGCGGTCCAACACGCTGGAGGCCACCGGTGCGGCGTCATAATCTTTATTGGCCACACCGAGAATTGAATTGTCATGTTTTCCGGAGTAATTCACCTTATAGTCTGCGTCGGGGGTCACGCCCATTTTGCCAAACAACGCTCGGGGAGCCTGGTTGCCCGAATTCGATGACGGGGTCACGTGGGCAATATTCCTGCCTTTCAAATCGGCAACCTTTTGGATGTCCGAATCCTTGTGGGTGATCAGCTGCAACTTGTATCCGTAGCCCTTGGGTCCGCTCATAATCGCGAATGGCACATATCCGGCCAGGTTGACGCCAAAACAGGTGGGGCCGGTGGAGATGCCAGCCACGTGAAGACGCCCGGAGCGCATGGCCTCGACCTGGGCCGCGTACGACTCGGCACCGTACCAGCGCACCTGTTTGCCCGTTTTCTCTGACAGGTAGGCCATGAACTCGGTAAACACGTTCTCATAAACGGATGGGTCCTCGACCGGGGTGTAGGAAAAGATCAGCACATCCGGATCGAGCCACTGGCTGGCGTCGGATGGCGTATCAGCCACCAGGTCGCCATCGTCGTCGCAGTAGCGGCTGTCCAGGGTTCCCCGGTTCTTGCAGGCGGCCATCGCCGGCGACCCCGCTGTTAGGACAAAAAGAAAAGCGACCGCAATGGCCGCCGCTGCCACTATCAAACCGCTGCGTCTAATCAATTGCGTCATCATCCTCTCCTCCATGATGTAATGGTTTCTGCTATTGACCCCAAAACGGCGGGGTCCAAACGGAAGTCATTTGGCGAGTCTATTGGAAATAGCTATATTTTAACTACACGTGGCGGGCGCGGTTTGTCAAACATTTATCATGGGCCAGGATGGCGGTGAAACCGTTGACCTCACGCAATTAGCGAATTACTAAGCACGTCATGGCATTTGTCGGTTTTATTCCGACTCCTATTTTCGAGACAGCCTCTATTATGAAGGGTATCTATTCCGACCCATCGGGGAGGGTATCGTAAGCCCAATCACCCCATACCTTCTCAATAATCTGCACGATTAAAGGCCTGACCAATTGATCGGCAAGTTTGCCGTAAAGCAGGTCAAGATGATTGGCTCCCTCTATCACAAAATCGATGAGCTGGCTGCGCTCTGCGGTTAGGTTAATTTTTCGTAGATCATCGGGCGATTCGAGGTGGTAGATCTTTTTGTTCTTGTGAGGATAATGCTTGCGGTAACGCAAATTCTCTAAAGGCACCAGTCTGTCACGCGTGCCCCAGAAATGAAAAACGGGGATGGTCTCCGGGAACCAGGGCAAGCAGTCTGAATAGTTCAGTCGGCTGCCGTCCATGCGCTTGAAGCCCTGGCCATTGTAGATGGCTTTCAGACACTGAAAACCGAGGCCCAACGGTATCGATTCGGTGGCGGTTTTCAAGTAGCGCTCTACGAAATACTTATCATCCTTGTGATTTTCCGGTGAGACCAGAAAGTTTAAGTCCCCCACATTGTGATTGACAATCAAACGCGTGACCTGTTTGAGCACAGGAAGCTCGGTGAGAACCTTGGAAATTTCTTTAACCGGAACCTGCCGAAAGCGAAAGGTTCTCGAGAGGTGATTCAACCATAGCGACGTCGGAAAAAAAACGTGGGATTGTTTACGAAAAACCTTAGGCGCACCCAATGAGACAATCCCGCGCACCATCTTTAGGTATTCGCCCGCCGTATGGGCCGACGGCAGCACCTGGCCCAGCAGTTCTTTCTGCTGCGGATCGAGTTCGTCGATCTCGGGCATCCGGCGGGCAAGCGCCCAGTTGAGCACCATGTTTTCAGCGACCAGTCCGCCCATGCTGTGCCCGATCAGAATGGATGGCTTGCCGCAGCTGCGTTTATGGATGAAGCGCACCAAGGTGGCAAGGTCGTAATCGATCATGGTGTCCACGGTGTACAGCGGATCGAAGCGTCCCTGATTAACCCCCACCCCCCGGGGATCAAACAGGTAAACCCATTGATTCTTATCGGCTATGTCTTTGGCCAGTGAGTAGCGGTTGCTGATGTTGAAACAGTTGCTGTTGTTGGCGAAACCGGGAATCAATATTACCGCCGCACGGTTGTCGCCCGCGGTGACCCCTTCCATGCTAACCATGCGGCGAAATCCGATCTCTTTGCCCTCGTCCGTGTAATTGCGGTAGTAAACCGTTTCGTAATCGCCGCGCCCGTTTTGTTCTTTTTCTTCGATCTCGCTTTCAAAATAGATCGGCCCCGGATCGGTACGCAACCACTCGCTTAGGATACGGCGCCGACGAGCAATATCCAGAATCTGAGGCATATGCTTTTCAGGGATCTTTAATTGCTCGAGCATCAGGCCGGTCAATTGCGCTTCGGTCAGAAAAATGGCACTTTCTGTCAATCGAAGTCGCCCGCTGGAGAGTTCTTCGGAGATGACCCGCTGAATGTCCGCCCTTACCATCTGACGGCGGGTTGCATTGAGAATAATATGGTAAAGGGCCAAGGCGAGCTTGCGAATCGCCCTGTCTTTGATTTCCGCCTGGCTGACGATCAGCGTCTTTGAAACGGGCAGCCCCAAGCTGAGCTGACCGCGATATAACATGCTGTAAGCGTTGTAACAGCCGTTTATCAACCGGGCCGGGCCGTCATTGACAAAAAAACGCGCCATGTGATTGCTCAGTTTCCGCCACTGCCTGAAGATCATGCTCGATTGCGTTCCTTGATTGCCAATGCCTTGGCTCTGGTAATCTCTTCGTCGGAATAGATCCCATCAACACCGGAGATGGCTGCCAACTGCATGCCATGCTTTAAGCCCAAACGATAAATTTCCCGGACCTTGTCCCATTGGGGTGCAGCGCCGACGGTGAACACCTCGAAACGACCCTCCAGGGCCAGGGTGATCGTTTCGGCGAGTCCGGCATAGACGACGCCGGGTGGAAGGCCGATATCTTTCATCTCCACATGATCGCCGGGCAAACGAATCTCTCCGCCACGAATGATCATCACATCGGGGCGTTTGGCAACCGTCTCCTTGGTAAAAATACTCGGCAGATTGATATCGACAATCACACCGCCGGGTTTGATCTGCATAATATCCAGGACAGCACGGGCACCGGAACTGGTGGCCACGATCATATCCATCTGGCTTAGATTCTTGTCTGCCCGCGTGGAGACGCGCAGCTTGACCGAGGGAACTTCTTTTTGAACGGACTCCTGCAGGGCCAGCAGCTTGGCGATATTTCGGCCGACCAAGTAGATTTCTTCGAAGGCCCTGGCCAATAGGTGCGAACAAATCACCCCCACCGCCCCGGTGGCACCGACAACCATGGCTTTGGCCCGCAGCACCTTCCCGTGTTTGAGCCGGGTCATGCCCATCTTGCGAACGGCCTCGGCACCGGCCCACAAGGCTGAGGAAGCAAAATAACTATTACCCGTGGTGATGGGGAGCACGGCGTGCTTGGCTACGTCCAGGCTGGTGTCCTTCATCGCTTTGGGCAGCAGGCCGATGCCCATTATCTGGGCACCCTTCTTTTTGGCAATCTCGGCAGCTTCCAGGATTCGTTTGGTGGTGAATTCGGGTCCGTGGGCCTGCATCTGCTCCGGCGTGACCCCGAGGGCGATCAGCCATCCTTCGGCCTCCACACCGGTTTTCGAACGGATTCCCCGAACCGTGGAGTAGACGAAGGGCGGGGCGTAGGCCATGACCTTTTCGACCGTATTCATCATGCCCGGTGCAAGGTCCGACAACACCTCGACGGGCTTGAGCTTTTTCAGATAGTCCTGGCTCGGCGGATGGATCACATAGGCGAAGCGGTTGACCCGTTTGGGTTTTCCAGCAGGATAAATGATGCGGGGCTCCATTTGCATATTGCTAATGATCTCGAGCAATTCGTCGTCGCTTGCTTCGCCCTTGGGGATATCGAAGGCAACCCGCAGCATCGCTTCCAACACGCTCACGCCGGCAACACTGTCCAACAGCTTGGGCGTCGTGTCGATGATCACGTCGACCCCCTTGTCTTTCAGGTAATCGATCCGGTCGTCATACACCGTAGAAGTGATCACTGTTTTGGATTTGAGATCGTCGATGCTAAAAGGGTCCAGAAATTTAAAAAATTGGTGGTGGGGAACCACCAGGATATGCGCATCATGCACCGCCTGTCGCAGTAGATGGTTGATCATCCTGCGCACCGGTTCGCTGTCCGTGAACATGCTTTTCCCGGGAACCCATGCCAACACGTCCCGCAGACGGCCGTTGTAAAGCTTGAAATCCTTCAGCCCGTCGACCAACTTGGGAACCCCATTTTCCAGCAGGGCATCGGCAAATATCAGGTTTTGGCTGTACTCCGCCATGACCTTGGCGATGGTGCGACTCGATCGCCCTGAGAAAAAAAATACCCGGGCATTGTTGAAATAGTTGTTGCCCAGCTTGAATTGGATATGACGCAGTGACCATTCGTGGCCCACCAGGCGAAGCATGTTGCCGGATGTCACGGGGGTCTCCAGTTTGGATCCAAGTTCCAACAGCCGGACCAGATCCTTTTTCGAAGCATGCTTTGGGTGCATGGTTTGGGCTGAACGAATACCGCCCAAGGCGATGGCATCAGCCCGCTTGTTCCACTTAAGCAGCAAGTCGGAGGCTTGCTCCACATCCCCATCGGTTCCCAGACGCCGGATGTGAAACGGTTGTTTTAAAAATTCCGTTTCGAATTCGATGTCGTCCAAGCTGGGACCCAAACTGATTTGGATGATCTGTTTCACAAGCACCTCCGCTAACTAACCATTTGTTGATTGTTGTCTTCAAACCGGGTGCGTTGCACACGGTCACAACCGCAACCATTTAGGCACTGACATGCTTGGGCCATTCCGGCCGTTGGCCGGAATGACAAGCCATCCGCTAAACGGGTGGTCGTTGACTTTTGGCTTCCAGGGCAAGTTTTGTGACCCGTGCGATATCATCATCCGAAAACACACCGTTGACGCCGGAAATCGCGGCCAGTTTCATGCCGTGCCTGAGGCCGAGTTTATAGATCTCTTTCACCTTTTCCCATTCGATGTCCCGGCCGATGGTAAAGATCTCAAAGCGCCCCTCTAATGCCAAAACGATGGTTTCGGCCAGGCAAGCATAGGCCACTTTGTCGGGCAGGCCGATATTTCCCATCTCCGGGTTGCCGGGCAGTTCAATTTCCCCCGATTCGATCACCAACACGTCCGGCCGCTTGGCCACATCCTCCGGGGAGAGGTCCAAGGGACGGGCCACATCCGTGATCACGCAGCCCGGCTTGACCTTGGTGATATCCAGAATCTTCTTGCCCGCACCCGAGGTGGCCGTGACGATCACATCCATATCGGCCAGATATTTGTTAGGGCGGGTGGTCACGGTCAGCTTGACATCCGGGTCCTCCTTGTGGATCGATTCTTTCATCGCCAGCAGTTTGGCGGTGTTGCGGCCAACCAGATAGACTTCGCCAAAGGCCTTGGCCAACAACCGGCAGCACACCGATCCAATCGCCCCGGTCGCCCCCAAGACCATGGTTTTGGCCTGGATACGCCGGCCTTTTTCAATTTTGATCAGCCCCATGCGGCGAACCGCATCGGCGGCGGCCCAGAGCGCGCCGGAGGCACTGTAGCTGTTGCCGGTGGTAATGGGGATATTGGCTTTCTTGGCTACGGTAACCCCTGCATCGCCAACCACCTTGGTGAATGCGCCCAGCCCCATGATCTGTGCACCCATGCGCTTGGCCATGCGCGCGGCCTGGAGCAACCGCGAGTAGGTGAATTCCGGGTCATGGGCCAGCATCTGCTTGGGCGTGCCGCCAACCGTCAGCAGCCATCCCTCGGCTTCCACGCCTGTCGGCGACTTGATGCCGGTGACGCGGGAATAGACCCATGGGGGCGCGTAGGCAATCACCTTTTCGACCGCATCCAGAAATGCGGGTGGCGTGAAGTCGGCCAGCATTTTTACGGCCTTGTCCTTCTTGAGAAACTCTTTGGAGAGCGGATGGATCACAAAGGCAAACCGGTTGACACGTTTGGCGCTGCCCGACGGATAGACCACCCGTGGATCCATTTTCTGGGCACTGATCAGTTCCAGCAGATCATCCGCATCGACCTGATCGCTTTTGCGTTCCAGCGCGGCAAGGATCAGGGCCTCCAACGCATTGGGTGCCACCACACGCTGGAGGATTTTGGGGGTCGTGTCGATGATGACATCCACCCCGCGTTCTTTCAAAAAGGCTACCCGATCATCGTCCACAGTGGAGGAAATAATGGTCTTGCCGCCCAATTCCTCGAGGGTGGCGTTTTCCAGATATCCGTCGAATCCGTAATTGGGAACGACGATGATCGAGGCTTTTTGCATGGCTTTGCGAAGAATATAGTCGTTCCACGCCTTGATCGGCATGACCGAGTCGGTCAACCGCTGGCTGGGAACCCATTGCAAGACCTCATGGGCCGAATGGGCATAGGCCGTTAGGTCGTCCAGGGAATTGATAAACTTGGGGATGCCATTTTCCAGGATCGGGTCGGCAAAGGTCAAGTTATCCGTAAACTCGGACATCACCTTGGCAATCCGGTAATTGTACATGCCTGAAAAAAACAACACCCGGACATTGCTGAAGTAGTTGCCGAATTTGTATTCGATATAGCGCAGGGCCCACTCGAAGGAGACATCCCGCAGCGCACTGCCGATGGTGACCGGTGTTTGCAGCTGACCGCCCAGATCTTTAATTTTATGATGTTTGTATTTGTTCAGGTAGCGTGGGCCGATCCCATAAGGATACTTGATCTGACCAAGCCCGATGGCATCCGCCTCTTTATCCATGCGCAGCAGCAGTTCGGCGGCCTTTTCCAGATCGCCATCGGTGCCCAAGCGGTTGATGGTAAATTCCTGCCCCAGAAATTCGGTGTTGAACGAATAGTCCTTTTGGCTTGATCCCAAACTGATGCTGACCACCTGTTTCACAGTTTCCTCCTGACGTGCCATATCGGGCTTCGATGCGCTTTATCGAGCCCACGCGTCTTTACGCATGCCGGTCGATGGCGTTGACCGGACAGATATCCATGGCCTCGGCACACAATTGTTCCTCTTCCGGACTGTCCGGCTGCTTGCAAACATAATCCAACCCGCGCTCATGGTCGGTCCGAAAATTTCGGGGAGCTATCGCGGAACAGATGCAGCAACCGATACATTGCTGGTTGACATGATACCTGGCTGGACGGTTGTCTGTCAAAACATCCATATGCACCGGTGGGAAAGGTAATGCCGCAAGGTTATAGAATCCGTTTGTCCATCTGCGCCTCGCCCGGCAGCAGTAGGTATACCAAGGCGGGAACCGGGCCTGCCGACGGAGGCCGGCCCGATGTGCATGGTCGTAAATGCAACGCCGTATGGTCGCGCGGTCTAACCCTCGCCGCTGCGGTCATCCCGGGCGAGTTGCGGCGCCACGGTCCTGGAAGCCAGCGCAGCGCCGCCGCTTCGCTTTCACCATCGCTGCTGGTGAATGGCGTTCACCATATCGGACAGGACGAAAAAAGCAATGGCCTTTAGAAGGTCGTTAGGTCTGTGGGCCGACTGCCATTGCCGCATCGGCCGGGGGTGTTTCCACAGGCGTTTTCACTTTAACCAGGCGATCTTGCAGTCCATCCACCTGCTTGGTGAGTGTTTCGATATCAATGGTCAGACGGCGTATCTGGTCTCGCGTAGGAAGATTAACCAATGCGACGGCCTTTTCAATTCGCCGATCGACCTGATCAGACACCCATTGCCTCAGGTTGTCGATGTTGAACCGCGCCCCGGATTCGGTGCGCATCAACGGGGCCAGCTGCTTGGCCACCGATTGGGTCACATCGCTGTCGGTTTTGTGCATGATGATTTTAATGGCTTCTTTTTTCTCAAGCAAGGACGCCAGTTGCTCCTTGCCCATGTACCTTTTGTTGAGGGTGTCGTAGAATCGGCCGTTGGCGTAGGTTTTGATTATGCGCATAATCTGCTCCTCATTGTGTTTGCAAAGATTCGAATTTCATTCAAGACCCGTTTCAGGCAGCCACGGTCCGATGGAGCGCATCGACCTTTTTGTTGAGTGCGCTGACCCGACGCGACAGACCATCGATATCTTTCTTGCTGGGCATGTTCAACTGGGCAGGAAGCTTACGGATCCGAATGCGTACCGCCTTTTCGACTGTCCGCTTGCCGGGGACCTTGTCCAACGCCTTCCGGCCACCGCTAACGACCTCATCCACCACCAGCTGAGCATCCTTGCCGATTCCTGCAAGCATGGAACGCGTGTCCGTCTTTAATTCCGCCATGCGGCTGCAGGCGTCTTCCCGCAGATCGTCGACCCAAGCCCTGCCGTCATCCAGCACGCCATCGAGGGTCTTGCGCGGGGATTTGCCGACGTTGGTCAAAAACGCCTTGCCGTCTTTGACCATCTTGTCCATCGTCGACCGGGTCTCCTGGTTCAGATCCGTGATCATCTCCTTGCCCTCATCCAACCACCCAAACAGTGTTTTGCGCGGCGCCTGTCTCAAATCGGTTACCCTCGCCCTGCCGTTTCTGATCGGTCCGGAAATATAGGTGTCGCTGACATCTTCCAGTTTGTCGCTCAGCCGGCGGCCGGTGCGCTGGACGGTGTTGACCACATAAAAGCGGTTCTTGGCCGTTCTTTTTTTCTGGCTGCCTTTTCGGGTCTTTGCCTGTGCCATGATCAATCTCCTTGTTTTTCTGTCCGTTAGATGGTGGGCTGTTTTTTTTATCAGCCTGTCGGGCCCCTGCCCGTTATAACGCAGTGCGTTATAAACGACAATATGATGCAGTGCGTTATGGTTGTCAAGCGGAATTTTTTTTATCAAACCCCCTCCGATCGCAGAATCGACCATAGCCGCAACCATGAGAAGCACAAAACAAAGTGGTCGATGATCCAACCGTTTGCCGTGGGTTACAGCCGGCCTTTCTTGATAATCGCCACCAGTAGCCAGACCCCCATGAGGGCGGCGGCCAGGAAACCGATGATGCCGATCAGAGAGATGCCATAGAATAGCGGCGGGGTTTTGGAAATGACGATCAGGGCCGAGCCGATGATCAGGGCGGCGATGATGATCGAAAAAGAGATGCGGTTGCTGATCTGATCGTGGGTGGCGAGCATGCTCTCCATGTTTTTCAGATCCAGCATGAAGGTGAACTTCTTTTGGCGGATGGTACGGGTGATCTCCAGCAGGTCCTTGGGAAACTCCTGAACGAAGTCCATGTACTGGGCGAAAATACTAACCGCGTCGCTCCCCAGGCGTTCGGGGGAGAACCGCGAGAGCTTGACCTGGCGGATAAAGGGCTCGGCGTGGGCGATCATGTCAAAATCGGGATCCAGCATCAGACCGACCCCTTCGACGGCGCTGAGCGACTTCATCATTAAAAAAAGCTCGGGCGGGATGCGCAGCCCGTGTAGAGAGGCCAGTTCCAGCAGGTGATGCAGCAGTTTGCCGATCTGAATATCTCTGAGCGGCTTATAGAGATGTTCACCCATAAAATCGGCAACATCTTTACCCAGTCGGCGCAGGTCGGGCTCTTCTTCCCAGAGGGTCAGCTTGAGCATCACCTGGGTGGTGCGCGGTTCATCACGGCGCACCACGGCATCCACCAGTTCCACAAATGCCTCGCGGGTATTGCGGTCTACGGTGCCCATCATACCGAAATCCAGCAGGCAGATCATGTTGTTGGGCAGGACGAAAAGATTGCCGGGATGGGGATCGGCATGGAAGAAGCCGTGTTCGAAAATTTGGGTCAGCAGTATATCGGCGCCGCGTCGGGTGATCAGTTGGCGGTCGTAACCGTTTTCGTCCAATCGATCCAGCAGGGAGACCTTGATGCCGTCCACGAATTCGGTGGTCAGCA
The DNA here is from genome assembly GCA_050124445.1 of Desulfosarcina sp. GTDB lineage: Bacteria > Desulfobacterota > Desulfobacteria > Desulfobacterales > Desulfosarcinaceae > Desulfosarcina. The sequence goes on along the minus strand of JASFFF010000001.1, from coordinate 38,875 downwards.
CACGTTCGGTCGTGGCCTCTCGGTAAACCTTGGGGATATAAACCGTCTCGTCCAGCAGAAAAGACCGGGCCACGCGTTCCATGCTGGTGGCTTCCAAGGTATAGTCCATCTCCTTTTCGATGGAGCGAGCAAATTCCTCCACGATCTTCACCGGCCGGTGATGGGCCAGCTCTTCGATGTGCCGTTCAGCCAGGGTAGCCAGGTGGAGCATAATTTCCAGGTCCACCTCAACGACTTTGCGGATTCCGGGCCGCTGGACTTTTACGGCCACCGCCTCCCCGTCCTTGAGCCGGGCCCGGTGAACCTGGCCGATGGAAGCCGAGGCCAACGGCTCGGGATCCAGGTGCTCGAAGCGGGCATCGGCCGGCCGGCCGGTTTCTTCGCGGATGATGCGGGTGACCTCGGAAAAGGGAAAGGCGGGGACCTTATCCTGTAGCCGCGCCAATTCGCGGATGAAATCCACGGGCACAAGGTCGGGTCGGGTAGATAAGATCTGACCCATCTTGATGTAGGTGGGGCCCAACTCTTCAATGGCCAGACGCACCCGCCTCGCCCTGGAAAGCCGTTCCACCCGGTCGCCGCGCTTGCGTGAGATTACCTGCAGACCGATCTCGATATATTGATCGATTTTTAACAGTTCGACAATATCATCGAAACCATATTTAAACAGCACCGCAAGGATCTGTCGATATCGGTTCAGATGGCGATAGGTGCGGCCGACCACACCGATTTTGCGAATGCTAATCATGCCTGCCGCGTCATTCGGATCCCTCGCCGCCCTGGGAACTGATCAGCCGCTTCAGGTCTCGGATCTCTTTTTTGAGGCCCTTGAGTTCGTCCTGGGTTACCACGTCGGCTTTTTTGAGCAGTTCCTTGACACTTTTTTCAACACGCTCTTCCAGCTTTTTCTGGGCGTCTTCATAGCGGATCTGAATCTCGTCGATAAACTTGCGGCCCTCTTTCTCCGTCATCTTGCTCTGCTCGGCCACCTCCTTGGCCAGCTCTTCCACCTCATCCCAGGCTTTGAGTGCCAGGCCCACGCCGGCAAGCATACTCTTTCTGACCAGATCAAACATCGGTATCTCCTTAATCAAATGATGGCAATGGGATCAAATTGCGTGTCGGGGATCGTTACGCCGGTAATTTACCATAAGGCCTTTGGCTTAGCAAGGTGTTTGCTTTACACCAAATCCAGGCCATCACCCCCTCAAAGCGAAAGCAGCCACCGGCATCAGACGGCATGCCCGACCCAGCATCTGCCGGGCCATTGGTATCGGACGGTCCTTAAAGGACAATCTGCTTGACTGTTTTTGCCAAAAGGCTTAATGATTTGAGGAATATTCGGCGGCAAGCGTCCGCCTCCATACTAACGATAGCGCACCAAAGGAGTACCGAATCATGCCCGTATCCATTGCCATGGCCGGAAAAGGGGGAACCGGAAAAACCACCGTCTCCGGCATGCTGATCAAATACCTGGTCAATCAGGGTAAGTCCCCGGTGCTGGCCGTCGATGCCGATGCCAACGCCAACCTGAACGAGGTCCTGGGATTGGCGGTCACCGAAACGTTGGGCAACGCCCGAGAGGAGATGAAAAAAGGGGTTGTTCCCAGTGGCATGACCAAAGACGTTTTTATGTCCATGAAGCTTGAGCAGGCCATTATGGAGCAGCAGGGATTTGACCTGGTGGTCATGGGTCAGCCAGAAGGCGCCGGCTGCTATTGTGCCGCCAATACACTGCTGGCCGGCTTCCTGGAGAAGCTCTCCGGCAACTACCCCTACGTGATCATGGACAACGAAGCCGGCATGGAGCACCTCAGTCGGCTGACCACCAAGAACGTGGATGTACTGCTTATTGTGACCGACACCTCGCGTCGGGGGCTACAGGCAGGACTCCGCATCAACCAGCTGGCCAAGGACCTCAATATCGTCGCCGGTAAATGCTACATCATCATCAACCAGGCCAAACGCGATCCGTCCGACGCAGTCAAAGCGATGATCGACAAGGACGGCCTGGAATTGGCAGGCACCATCCCGGATGATGAACAGGTGTATGAATTCGATATGGAAGGCATGCCGACCATCGAAATCGATGAGAGCAATCCGGCCCTGAAGGCAGCCTTTGCCATCTTCGATCGGATCATCCCCTAACAACGGATGGGAAGCTGGGAGACCGGCAACCGCAAACCGTCGTTGGGACAACGGTAACCGCTTACAGCCCTTTTTAAACCAGTCTGGACGAAAAAGGACGTCTATGAAACGAACCGGCTATTTGCATGACAACAGGTATCTGCTGCACGACACAGGACCCTATCATCCAGAGATGGCCGAACGCCTTACCGCTATCTACAACGGTATCAAAGCGGCCGGCCTGCTGGATCAGGTAACCCTCCTTCCCGCGGTCCGCGCCGACCGCAAGTGGGTCGAAACCGTTCATGATCCCCACTATATCCGTCGTTTCGAGGAAGTGTGCCTGTCCGGCAACCGCACCTTCGATTATCCCGACAATCAAATGTGCGTCGATACATACGAAACGGCCTACTTAGCCGTGGGAGGGATTCTGGAAGTCGCACGGCGGGTCATCGAGGGAGAATTGGACAACGCCTTTTGTGCGGTCCGCCCACCCGGCCACCACGCCGAAGTGGACCAGGCCATGGGCTTTTGCTACTTTAACAATGTCGCCATCGCCGCCCGTTACCTGCAGATGGCCCACGGCATCGAGCGGGTGGCCATCATCGACTTCGATGTGCATCATGGCAATGGTACGCAGCACATATTCGAAAAAGACGCCACGGTATTTTACTACTCCATTCACCAACATCCGTCCTTCGCCTTTCCGGGAACCGGACGCGAATTTGAAGCCGGTGCCGGAGACGGCCAGGGATTTACCTTGAATTCGCCGATATTGCCCGGTCAGGGGGACGACGTTTACCATAAGCTGATCCAAAGCGACCTACTACCGGCCTTCGAGCGATTCAAACCGGAAGTCATCATCGTCTCAACCGGTTTCGACGGTCACAGCGACGACGACATGTCGGACGTGAATCTATCCACCGAAGGCTATACCTGGATCATGGAAACGATCATGAAACTGGGCAACCAATATGCTGCCGGCAGGGTGATATCCGTGCTGGAAGGCGGCTATTGTTTGGAACGGCTGGGAGAGCTGGCCGCCAACCACGTCAAGGTCCTGCTCGAAGGATGAAAGCGGGTTTTTCGGGTATGTATGCAATTCCCTGGCTCAACGTCTATTTGGCCTTGGTGGATTTCTCTTAAATCAACGCCCGCGAAGTATTGGGATCGCAGCGGACATCACGCCATGGCGCAATCGCAGATGTCAACCGCCCGCAAGCGCGGACATGGACCGCAAGATACCCGTTTGGATCAACACTCATCACTGATCATTTGGAGGATATCGATATGTTTGTCAGCCGATCCATGGTTTCAGAAGTCATCACCATCGACAAAGATGCATCTGTTTTTAAGGCTCAGGAAAAGATGGCGGCCAACGGCATCCGTCACTTGCCCGTCGTGGACGCCGACAACCACCTGATCGGCATTGTGACCGACCGGGATATCCGCAGTGCCATGCCCTACAGCCTGATCAAGTCAGAAGGGAGTGCTGTCGAACGGGAGAAGCTCGCGCAACTTAAAGTCGAAGCAATCATGACCCGCGATCCCAAAACCATTTCTCCCATGTACACCATCCAGGATGCCCTGCTGATGATCCAGAAGGAAAAAGTGGGCGCTTTTCCCGTTGTGGACGACAAGGGAGCGCTCAAAGGCATTCTTTCGGTTCGGGATCTGCTGCGGGCATTCACCAACGTGCTTGGCATCGGCCAGCCTGGTACCCTCGTGGGCGTCGAAGTTGAGGAGAAGGTCGGCCAGCTGAAAAAGATCGTGGATGCGATTACCGAAGAGAACATCTCATTCGGCAGCGTCCTGGTCGCCCGGACATGGGATACAGGCAAGCGGGCTGTTTTTCCCTACCTGCTCACCAACAACGTTGCCAAAGTGAAGAAAAAACTGACCGGCGCAGGATACAAACTGATCGACCCCATGGAGTGGCACCTGGACCAACTGCCGGACAAATAGGCGATCCCCGACGATGATCCCCGCTCCCGATGCAGCCAATCCCTATCAGGACCTGTACATCTACTACCTGAACGGACGCTTCCGGCCGGACCGCCAATTCAAGCCGGATCACTATATCGGCAGTTGGGAAGAGGGTGACTTCTCCTTCCTTTTCTTCACCCGTCCGAGCACGACATTGGTAGAAGAAACGGTCGGCGGCCTGCTCGATGTGGAACTGATAGATCATTACCACATGACTTACGAGCAGTGGCAGGGCGGTCAGATCACCCCCTGCCGGATCGGTCGCTTCACCATCTGTCCCCCATGGATCGATGTGGCGGCGCACAGAACCGGCAACACCATCATTCTCGATCCCGGGGTTGTTTTCGGCACCGGCACCCATCCCACCACGCGTGACTGCCTTAACGCCCTACAGATGGCATTTGAAGACCAGCGCATAGAGACGACCCTGGATTTGGGCACCGGCACCGGCCTGCTGGCACTGGCGGCAGCCCGGCTGGGCTGCCCAACCGTTCTGGCCACGGATCTCAACCTGCTGGCAGCCCGAACGGCATACCGCAATGTAAAGCTCAATAACCATGCGCACAGGATCCTCGTCGTTCAAGGGGATGCTGAAATATTTATGGACTTTACGAGCGACCTTGTGGTATCCAACATTCATTACGATGTGATGAAAAACCTGGTCCGCGCAAAGGGTTTTCTAAGCAAAAAGCGTTTCATTCTGTCCGGATTGATGCGCCGTGAAGCCGCACATATCGAGTCGACGCTGGCCGATCTTCCAGTGGACATCATCCACCGGTGGAATCAAGACGGTATCTGGCACACCTTCTATGGTGCAACCTATTGACGATGCGGAGATAAAAAGGACAGACCATGGTCATCACCTGCTGGGGCTCCAGAGGATCTATACCTGTCTCCGGAAAAGAATACATCAAGTACGGCGGCGACACGACCTGCATGGACATCCACACCGCCAGCGATGATATCATCATCGTCGATGCAGGCACCGGCATCCGGCGTTTGGGCAACCATCTCATCGACCAAGGCCGTTACCACTACAACTTTCTTCTCACCCATGGCCATTGGGATCACCTGATGGGATTCCCTTTCTTTAAACCGCTGTTTCTCAGCCGCACCGAAATTCATATGCATCGGGCACCCTTTCATAAAAAGTTCATGCAAAGCATGTTCTCCAAGGTGATGGCGCCACCCAATTTTCCGGTCCGCTACTCGGACCTAAAAGCCAAAATTGTATGGGAAGAAGGGCATCCGGCTGAGTTTCAGATCGGATCTGCCACCGTGGTCCCTATTCCCATCAGCCACCCCAATACCGGCAAAGGCTACAAGTTCATCGAGAACGGGAAATCGTTCATCTTCATCACCGACAATGAACTGGGGTTTGTTCATCCCGGCGGACTTCCCTTTGATGATTATGTGGCCTTCTGCACCGGTGCGGACCTGCTGATCCACGATGGTGAGTACACCGACGCCGAGTACTCCAAGCTTACCGAATGGGGGCACTCTAGTTACACCGACGCCCTTGCCTTGGCATTTCAAGCCGGCGTCAAACGACTGGGGTTGTTTCATTTGAATCAGGAACGCACCGATGATCAGATGGATGAGATCGTCGCGAATTGCCAGCAGATCATCTCTGAAAAGGGTGAATCCCTGGAATGTTTCGCCGTGGGCCGCGACATGTCGTTTGAACTGTAGGTTCAACCGGTCAAGATTGATGGTCCCATGAATATCCGATGTCACCGTTAGCCGTAAAACCAAGCTATCAATATGCCCGACCTCATTGATCGTGCCGCCGACGTCCTTGCCAGCGCCAAACGCGTAGTGGCACTGACCGGTGCCGGTATCTCCGTGGAGAGTGGTATCCCGCCTTTTCGGGGCAAAGGCGGCCTGTGGGAAAAATTCGACCCTATGGAAGTGGCCCATATCGACGCCTTCCTGAACGATCCGGAAACCGTCTGGAATCGGTTGATCAAAGACATGAAAAACGTCCTGGACACAGCCCGGCCCAATCCCGGCCACACCGGTTTGGTGGATCTGGAGCGGTTGGGCGTGCTGCAAACCGTGATCACACAAAATGTCGATGGCCTGCATCAGATGGCGGGCAGCAGCGATGTGATCGAATTCCACGGTAATTTCGCCTGGCAGCGCTGCCTCAATTGCAGCCAGCGAATCCGCACATCCGAGGTGGACCTGTCCCGGATGCCCCCTTGCTGTGGATGCGGCGGTATCCTGAGGCCCGACTGCGTCTTTTTCGGCGAGATGATTCCCCATGAGGCCCTGGCCCGCTCCCAGCAAGCAGCAATCACCTGCGAGGTCATGATCGTCATCGGCACCTCGGCCACGGTCCAGCCGGCAGCCAGCATGCCATTCATCGCCAAAGACAGTGGCGCCACAATTATTGAGATCAACCCCGAACCGACACCGCTGACCTCGCGCATCAGCAACCTGCCCCTCATGGGTGGTGCCGGCAGCATCATGCCCCGGTTGGTTGCGGCGGCAAAGCAGCGGCTGGCCACCGCCTGAGAATCCGTAGCCACACGCCCATGACCGCTTTCGATACGCACAGGAAACATCATGGCACCAGCACCCCTTGACAGTTGGGTGAGGACGGTTACCCTCACCCCGCCTTCTCTGGCGGACAATACCGCCGACGCGGACCGACTGGCGGCAGCGCTGAAAGAAACGCTGGACACCAGCGTCATTCGCATGGATCCGGTCCTGTTGAAACAATTGCCCGCCCAGTTGCGTAAATGGAACTATCGCGTCGACGCCGTCCTGTTTAAAGATGCCGATGGGTCCGGAATCCTGGTCCATTTAACGGCTGCTGCCGCAACCGAAACCCGCTGCGGCCTGGCCGTGGATCTGGGTACCACCCGGGTGGTGCTGCGCATCATCGACCTGGTCACCGGCGAGCATCGGGGTGAAGTGGTGTTCGACAACCCCCAGATGGCCGTGGGACCCGATGTGCTGACCCGCATCCATCATGTGGAGACACCCGGCGGACTGGAGCAGCTCAATCGCCTTATCGTCGATGGCATCAACGAGCAGTTGCCAGCGCTGTGCCATCGATGTGCTGTGCAGACAGACAACATCCACCTGTTAAGCATCGCCGGCAACACAGCCATGACCCACCTGCTGTTGGGTCTCAATCCACGCTGGATGATTCGAGAGCCCTACATCCCCGCGGTAAACCGGCCCGGCGTGATCAAGGCCAGGGAATTGGGCCTATGCGCTCACCCACATGCACGGGCACTGGTCTTTCCCAATATAGGCAGCTACTTTGGCGGAGACCTGATTGCGGGGATCCTGTATTGCGACCTGGATCAACGGGATGAAACGGCCATCCTGGTGGACGTGGGTACCAACGCAGAGGTGGTGCTGGGAAACCGCCATTGGATGATGGCCTGCGCCGGTGCGGCAGGCCCGGCGCTGGAAAGCGGCGTCACCCGCATGGGGACGACCGCCGGGCCGGGCGTCATCGACCGCATTGCCATCCATGCGGACACCCTCGATTTTGAAATCCGCACCATCGACAACCAACCGCCGCGTGGGATTTGCGGATCCGGCGTCATCGACCTGGCCGCTGCCTTGTTTCGCGCAGGCATGATTGATATCCGGGGCAAACTGCTGCCCCACCGCTGCGGCCACCGATTGCGGGTAAAAAACGACCTGGCACATTTGACCATCGTACCGGCCGATTGCTCGGCGACCGGCCGTGACCTGTGTATCACCCAAGCCGACCTGGACAGCCTGATCCGCTCCAAAGCCGCCATGTACACCATTCTGGAAACCATCACCGGCAGTGTGGGTATGCAGCAAAGGGATCTGGATACCTTTTTTGTGGCCGGAACCTTCGGCGCGTACATCGACCCTGCATCGGCCATCGCCATCGGTATGATTCCGGACCTGCCACTGGCGCGTTACCATAGCCTGGGCAACAGCTCCCTTGGCGGCGCCACGCGGGTCCTGCAAGCGCCCGCATGCATCGATCGTATCGATCGCATTCGCGACAGCATCACCTATATGGAGTTGAATGTGAACCAGGATTTTATGAACCGCTTTTCCGCGGCCAAGTTCTTACCTCACACGGACACCACCCGTTTTCCGTCGGTAGGGGTTCCCGCCAGCCGTTGATCCCGCAGATGCACGCAGGCAACGACCGCCGCAAATTGAGTGTCTTCTCCTACCACCGCAACAATACCGTCTGCCTGTTGAACCCGTCCATTCAGTCGGGCGCCGGCTGCGTGATGCCAACTGATTGCCCCCGATTCTGGACTGTTTCAGCAGTGTTCACACCCGTTTGGGCAGCGCGCCGGAACCGCAATCAGCCGGGCTTTCTCAGGTCGCTTTTATGGCCTCTTTTTGCGGCCCAATAATTTATTAATTCAAATTATTTTCAAGTATTTGAACAGCTTCCAAATAAAGCCTTGAAAGCTTTTGAGCATTATGATAGTCGATGGTTTGATTTTTTTTGCCCACATTGTTCTACAACCCTACGCCAAAAGGATCGAGACCACATGACGTCGAAGAAACAGCTGTTGTTTGCTTACGGTTTGGCAATCCACCTGTTACTTGTCGGCATCGTCTGCTATGCCGCCTTTCCGACCCAAGCGCCCGAAGAGCCAATCCGGATCATGTACCACACCAATGCCGGGAAAGTCCTGTTTGACCATTACACCCACAGTGACCCATCCGGTTATGGGGCATCCTGCTACGACTGCCACCATCATCCGGGGGACGACGACGAAAGCTCCTTGGTTGCCTGCGGGGAGTGCCACCAAGATCCGGCGGAAGACGGTTCTCTTCCGGAAAGCTGCCTGGATTGCCACGATGAGGACGAAATCGAGGGGTCGGAAGTACCGGGCCGGACGGATGCATTCCACCAGCAGTGCATCGAATGCCACGAGGCCTTCGAGGCAGGACCGCAATCTGGTTCGGAAAACTGCTCTGCTTGTCACGTCCTTTAATCGAGGCAGCCCCCATCCATGTATCTGTCTCGACGGTATCATCTTTCACCGCGGCACCAATAAAAGGTTGAGCCATGCTTAAACGATCATTTTTCGGTCTGTCCAAACCCACCTTCCAATACGAATTGGCCACCGGCGCCGGCGCTCATCCGGTAAGCATCCCGACACCGGATGCGGTCACCCTCTACATCAAGCAGGAACTCAAACGAACCAGCAGCGCGTTGAAAGTCGGCACAGCGGTAGCTACCGGCCAACGGTTGGCACTGGGGAACGGCGACGGCGCCTGCGCCATCTCATCGGTCACCGGCACCATCGGCGCCATTGAACCCTTTCTGGCCGATTACGGACAGGCGTGGACGGCAGTCACCGTGAACGTTGAAAGCAGCGAAACGGTGGACCCTGAATTTTCAACGGTTAGGGATACGCCTTCACTGGAGACCCTGGATCGATTTCTGGCTGCCTGTCCCGGTGAGCCCGATTTCGGTCCGCTGATGGATGCACGCAATCCCGTACAGACCCTGGTGATCTATGCCGGCAACGCCGACCTGCTCGTCGATACCAGCCTGTATGTGTTCAAAAACAGCGCTGCGGCAGTCAATGCAGGCATCGACATTTTGAGAAAAGCCACCGGCATCGAAGACATCGTGATCGTGGTTCCCGAAGAGAGCGTGCAAAACTACTCTGGCCATTTAGATGCCCGCCTGCATGCCGTACCATCGCAATATCCACTTGCCCAGCCGCTCATGGTCCTTTATCACCTGACCGGGCGACTGCCCGATGAGCAGGGCATGACCGCCATGGGCATCCATTTCATTCGCGCCGAGGCAGTGGCCGCCATCGGCCAGGCCTTTACTTCCGGTGAGCTGCCGGTGGAAAAGGTGGTCACCGTCATCGACAAGCAAGGGGGCAAACACATGGCTCGGGCCCGGCTGGGAACACCGGTGGGTCGCTTGCTGGATCGATTCGGTATCCAAGTCAACGACCAGGACAAAATCATCTTCGGTGGCCCCATGACCGGCCAGGCCATTTACAGCGAGAGGCTGCCCATCGGTCCGGATACCGATGCCATCATGGTCCAAGACAAAAGCGTCATTCCCCTCTACAGCGACTATCCCTGCGTCAATTGTGGCGACTGCGTTAGTATCTGTCCGGCCAACGTGCCGGTGAATCTATTGGTGCGCTTTCTGGAGGCAGGCCAGTACAATGAAGGTGCCGACCTTTACGACCTCTACTCTTGCATCGAGTGCGGCCTGTGCAGCTACGTCTGTGTTTCACGCATACCCATCTTTCAGTACATCAAACTGGCAAAATATGAACTTGGCCGGATCACATTCGCGGAGGAGATGAATGAATAGTAAGAAGACGCTAATTGTTTCCCACGCACCCTTCTGGCATGACGGCAGCGGGATTCCCGAGCGCAGTTACCACACCATCATCGCCGCCCTGCCGGCGGCCTTGGTGGGAATCGCCCACTACGGGGCGCCGGCGTTGGGCGTTATCAGCCTGGCCATCTCATCGGCGATTATCTGGGAACTGCTGTTCAATTATGCCGGAAAACGGCCCATTACCGTGGGCAACGGCAATGCCGCCCTGATCGGACTGCTGACCGCCATGGTGCTGCCCGCATCGGCCCCCTGGTGGCTGGTGATCGTGGGTACGTTTTTGGCCATCGTCATCGGCCTGCAGATCTTCGGCGGCATCGGTGCCAATCCGTTCAATCCGGTGGCCCTGGCGATCGCCATTTTATTGGTCTCCTACACCAACCATCTGGACTTCGACGCGGGCCTGGTCAACTTTTCACTCGATTTCCCGTCGGCCACCGACCCACTGGCCGCCCTGAAAGCCTTCGGCCCGGCGGCCGTTGAAAACCTCAGCTCCCTCGACCTGTTCATGGGCAAGCAGGTGGGCGGCCTGGGCAGCGGCTGCGGACTGGCCCTGACCATCGGCGGCATCTATCTCATGCTGCGCGGAATCATCCGTTGGGAGATCAGCATTGCTTTTATCGCCGGTGTTTTCATCAGCGCCATGCTGTTCAATATGGCCGATCCGGCCAGCTATGCGCCACCGGTATTTCACCTCCTCACCGGCTATACCCTGATCGGGGCCTTCTTTCTGGCCACCGAGTCCTCGTCCTCACCCGTCAACTTCATTCCCATGCTGATCTACGGCGCCCTGGGCGGTATCATGACCGTATTGATCCGCAACATCGGCACCTACGTGGATGGCGTGATCTTCGCGATTCTCCTGATCAACCTGATTAATCCGCTGGTCGACAAGATCAGACCCAAGGCGATTGGAAAGGTAGCGTAACATGGGTGAAATGATCAAAATGGTAGTCGTCCTGACCGTGCTGAGCATCGTTTCGGGAGGCAGTCTTTCCTGGCTGAAGGACTTTACCGAGCCCAAGATCGAAAACCAGGTCATGAACCTGGTCAAAGGCCCTGCCATCCGTCAAATTCTTGAAGCGGCCGACAACGATCCCGTAGAGGATCGGTTCAAGATCCAAGATGGTGATGTTGAACGTAACGTTTTCGTAGGCGTATTCGACGGAACGGCGAACACGGTGGTCATGGAGGCCAGTGCCAACGGGTACGGTGGCAAGATCGGCATGGTGGTAGCGGTCAACATGGTCGAGGAGACGCTGCGCGGTGTCGCCGTGACCACGCATACGGAGACCCCCGGTCTGGGTGCCAACGCCAAGAGCGATCCCGGTTTTGCGGCCCAATTTGTGGATAAAAGCATCACCGAATCCTTTGGCGTCACCACCGACGGTGGCCAGATAAGCGCCCTGAGCGGCGCCACAATCACCTCGCGGGCCGTCTGCGTTGGCGTCAACAATGCCGTGGCGAGCTACAACCAACTGAAACCGCAGCTGGAAGAAAAAATCAAAGGCTTGGGCAAGTAAAGGAGTCTACCACAATGGCCAAATCGATTGCTTACGAATTTACCAAAGGCCTCTGGAAAGAGGTACCCCCGTTTCGGCTGGTTCTCGGTCTCTGTCCGGTGCTGGGTGTGACCACTTCCATGAAAAACGGCATCGGCATGGGGCTGGCCACCACCTTCGTCCTGCTCTGTTCCAACATTCTGGTTTCCCTGCTCAGAAAGGTGATCCCGGCCAAGGTGCGCATCGCCTGTTTCATTATCATCATTGCCACCTTCGTGATCGTGGTCGAACAGATGATGGCGGCCTTCGCCTACGGTCTTTTTCTGGATCTGGGCGTCTTCATTCCCCTGATCGTGGTCAACTGTGTGGTGCTTGGGCGGGCCGAGGCGTTTGCCTCAAAAAACGGTTTATTCAAATCGACTGCCGACGGACTGGGCATCGGGCTGGGTTTCACCTGGGCCCTGGGGCTGCTGGGCGCCGTTCGCGAGCTGATTGGCACCGGTTCGCTGAAAGGCGATGTGTTCGGTTTGATTACCTGGGATTTTGCAAACATCTTCGGCGCCTCGTTCGAACCATTGGGCTTTGCCGTCCAGGCGCCGGGTGCCTTTGTAATCCTGGGTTTGTTGCTCTGCGCGATGAACTTGATCCCCAGCAAATAGCAGCGAGGAGCTAAGCTACCATGGAATATATTGAAATCATCGTCGCCACCATCTTCGTCAACAACATCCTGCTGGCACAGTTTTTGGGAAACTGCCCCTTTTTGGGCACATCTAAGAAGATGGAAACCGCGTTGGGCATGTCCATGGCCGTCATCTTCGTCCTGGTCATGGCCGGCGTGATTACCTGGGTCATCTTCGAATACCTGCTCGAACCGTACAAGCTGGTTTACCTGAGAACGATCGCCTTTATCCTGGTGATCGCCTCCCTGGTCCAGTTCGTGGAAATGTTCCTTAAAAAAAGCATCCCCGGGCTTTACGCCGGTCTGGGAATCTTTCTCCCCCTGATTACCACCAACTGTGCTGTCTTCGGCGCCTGTGTCCTCAATATCGACAAGGAGCTCGAGTTCCTGCCTGCGCTGGTCACCTCTTTCGGCTATGCCGCCGGTTTCGGCCTGGCCCTGATCATTTTCGCCGGCCTGCGCGAGCGCATCCTGCTGGCCCGGGTACCCCGTCCGTTGCAGGACACATCCATCGCCCTGATCGCCGCCGGTGTCATCTCGCTGAGTTTCTATGCCTTCCGGGGCATGGTGTAGGCGGCAGCTTCGGGTGCTTAACGGGAGCAGACAAAACGCTGATTAACCGATACCGTTTGGAGCGCCTGGGTTCCAAACGGTTTTTTATGCGACTTGGGATTGACTGCGAACCACAGGCATATTAGACAGTACCGGTTGATTTGGAACACCTATAAGGTTTGGTATCTCCCAATTAAGGGAGTCAAACGACCACCCGCAAGGCGGGTGGCTTGAAATTTCCGGCCAACGGCCGGAACGGCAAAAGCACCTTAGTGCGCTAATGGTTGCGGTTGTTACCGGGTGCACAGTACCCGGTTGAAAACAATCAATCATTGATCGTGATTCAAGGAGGTTTTCGTGACCATCGCTATTCTCGTCATGCTGGGCATTGGCGCAACCTGCGGCATCATCCTCAGTGTTGCCTCCAAAGTCTTTTATGTGTATGAAGACCCGCGTATCGCCGAAGTCGAATACTTCATGGCCGGCGCCAACTGCGGCGGATGCGGCTTTGCCGGCTGCGGGGCCGCGGCCGTGGCCATCGTCGAAGGCAAGGCCGGCCCCAACATTTGCGTGGCCGCCGATTCCGAGGCTGCGATCAATATTGCCAACGTCATGGGCGTTGACCCGGGAACGGCCGAACCGCTGAAATCCCTCAATCCCTGCCTTGGCGGCGACCGCGCCGACGATAAATTCATCTACAACGGGGCCATGACCTGCTCCGCCATGACTGCGTTGTATGGCGGCAAACGGGTGTGCAGCATCGGTTGCTTAGGGATGGGTGACTGCGTCCATTCCTGTCAGTTCGACGCCATCCACATGGGCCCCGAGGGCTTCCCGGTAATCGACGAATTCAAGTGCGTGGGCTGCGGCGCCTGCGAGACGGCCTGCCCCAAAGGGTTGCTCTCGGTCAAGACCATGTCCCAGCGGCTGCTGGTGTTCAACCAGGAGGATCAGGCCCTGGCCCCTTGCCAGCAGACCTGCCCGGCCGAGATCGACATCCCCAAATATATCCGCCTGATCAAGGAAGGCGACTACGAAGGTGCCGTCAACACCATTCGTGAGCGAAACCCGCTGCTGCTCTCCTGCGGCCGGGTGTGTCCGCATCCCTGCGAGGATTACTGCCGCCGGGGCATCGAGGACGAACCGGTATCCATCAACCAGCTCAAACGCTTCGTGGCCGACTATGAAATGAACAGCGGCCGACGCTTCCCCATCGCTTGTGCTCCGGATACGGGCCGGCGTGTGGCCATTATCGGCGGCGGCCCGGCAGGTGTCAGTTGCGCCTATTTCTTGAGACGTCTGGGCCATCACCCCACCATCTACGAAGGCATGTCCAAACTGGGCGGCATTACCCGCTACGGCATACCCGAATATCGCTTGCCTGACGCGGTGCTGGATTGGGAAATCGAGGGCATTTTAAATCTGGGTATCGATGTGCATTACAACCAACACCTGGGAGAGGATTTTACGATTCAATCCCTGCATGAAGAGGGCTATGAGGCAATTTTCATGGGGATCGGTGCCTGGAAAGACTACACCCTGGGCATCAAGGGCGAAGACCTCCATGGTGTCTGGCAGGGCATCAATTTTCTGTCCACCGTGGCCAACCACCCGGAAAAGCGCATTCCGGTTGGTAAACGTGCAGCAGTGGTGGGCGGCGGCAACTCGGCCATCGACTGCGTGCGGACCCTGCTGCGCTTGGGATGTGAAGAGGTCTATATCGTTTATCGTCGTACACGCAAGGAGATGCCGGCCAACGAAGTCGAAATTGTGGCCTCCGAACATGAGGGCATCAAATTCCAGTTTCTGGCCGCACCGACGCGGGTTTTAGATGACGGCCAGGGCAACGTCAAGGGGCTGGAATACCTGCAGATGGAACTGGGAGAACCCGACGCCAGCGGCCGTCGCCGGCCGGTACCCATTGAAGGTTCGGAGACGGTGCTGGATGTCGACATGGTCATTTCGGCCATCAGCCAACAGCCGGACATCACTTTCCTTGACAATGAGCCCGAAAAAGAAGCCATCAGCATGACCCGCTGGAACACCTTCGACAATGACCCGGAAATTCTGCGTTGCAGCCTACCTTACCTGTTTACCGGCGGTGATGTGGCCACGGGTCCGGCCCTGGTGGTGGATGCCATCGGTGCGGGGCGCCGGGCGGCCCGATCCATACACCAATACATGACCGGTGAAGAGATCCAGGGCCATCCGAAATCATTGCTCAATCGGCACATTCCCGAATCCCTGTTCAAATCGGTGCCGGGCGTGGTTCCGTCCAAGCGCACACCCATGCCCGAGTTGGAAGTGGCCGAACGCATCGATTCCATGGTCGAGGTGGATAAGGTAATCAGTGAAGCCGATGCCAAATACGAAGCCGGCCGCTGCCTCTTCTGCTGCCGCATCTGCTATAATCCGGACAAACCGGTGCTTATTCAAGCTGCGTCCGACGATCAAAACGCCGCCTGACGGACATTGCCGATCAACCCGCAACGGTGCAGCCGAATTCGGCTGCACCGTTTCATCTTGGCTCCGGACCCATCTTAATGCAATGCTCTCAATGCCGGGTCACTGCTGTTTCAAGGTTTTGCCCACATTCCAGCACTTGCCCACAGCACGCCCCAGTTGCCAGTACTGCACACTGGCCATATCGAACAGCAAGGGCTTGACCCGGGCAATATTAATTTTACCGTCCTCAATGACAGTGTCATCGGCGTATGTCTGTACCAGTTCACCAATAAAGATATCGTGGGTCGGAAAATCGACCACATCATAAAGCTTGAGCTCCATGTTGACCGGACATTGGCGGATCATGGGCGCCGTTTCGAGTTCGCCGTAAAAAAGGTCGAATAACGCGGCTTTGTCGGTCTTTTTGCCGGTCATGATACCGCAATAGTCGGTCTGAACCATGAGATCTTCAGACGGCAGGCAAATGCTAAAGGTTCGGTTTTCGTGAATCCCGGCATTGGAATAGTGCACCTTGCCCAGACCGATGGACAGGTACTGGGGTGTGCCGTGATTCAAAATGCCCACATGCGCCACGGCCAAAAAATTGGGCTTGGCGTTGACAGTGACACCCACCAGTGTGGTGGGCATGGGATACAGAGCGTTTACAGGTCCGATCGGCTGCATGGTCTTGATTCTCCTCTGGGTAGTTGATGGTAAAACAACTATCGGTTGGGTCGACCGCCTTTCAGGTCAGGACAGAAGGGTCTGGCCCCGGGCCAGTCCCGGTGCCGCCAACCGGTCTATCTTATCTTATCGAGCACATCTGTACCGAGAACGACGGTTGGGTTACCATTTCGTCTGCTCCCTTCCGCTGCAGGGTTCTGCAGCATGGATTGAAGAACCTTGCAGCAAGCTGCCAGGAATCGTCGACCGTGAGGAATGCTGCCTATTTTGTATTCACTCGCTAACCCCGCCGCCCCGATGAGCAGGATCTGCGCTTTGCTTCGACAAGCGACGGGGAATGTGCTCGCTGTTGCGGTTCAATTGATTGGTCATGTGGTCGATTCACCCATAGAATCAGATGCAGCCACCAATTTCTGGCTGGCGTCATCGATCATGGCCGTCAAGTGGTCACCGGATTTCAGTCCCAGTACCTTGGCGTATCGCTGATGAAGACGCTTCCAGGCATCCGCGATGGGTTCACGCAGCTGTTCCCCCGCCGCCGTTGCATGAACCTTGGATGTTTTGCCTTCGGATCGACGGATCGCATAGCCCCGATGCACCAGACTATCGATAAACCGGGTAACCGTCGACGGCGCCAATTGCAGCTGCTCACACAATTCCTTTTGACCGATGCCGGGCCGATCGTTGACCAACATCATTAAGAATGCATGTGAGGGTGACAGTCCGGTGGATCGAAATTCCTCGTCGGCCATACGGGTTATCACGCGCGCCAGCGAGTTGGCCGTAAAATATAGGCAACGGTGAAAAATGTGACTGCTGTTATCCATGACGATGATATAATTGCATGTACATACAAATAAATCGAATACACTTCGTTGTCAAACCCTTATCGACCTTTGTCGGACAGGGATCGGTGGCCCCGCCGGCATCGTCGGTCAATGCCGCCAGCGGACAATTTTAAGGATACTTGTAAGCTTTGGGTTGCCCGTTCGACTGAAAAACCAGCATCTCGCACACGAAAGGAGAATTATGCCATGAGACGAATCCCGCTAATGGCTTATCTATTGACCCTGCCCCTTTTTATCGGCGGTTTCACGTTGGACAATGCCATCGTTCCAAAGACCGATATATTGTCAGGTGGGCCTCCCAAGGATGGCATCCCGGCTCTGCTCACACCCACATTCGTGGATGCCGACAGCGCTGACTTCCTCAACCCGCATGACTTGGTGATCGGTGTGGTGGTGTCCGGACAACCCAAGGCCTACCCGATTAAAATTCTCAACTGGCATGAAGTGGTCAATGACGCCGCCGGAGACACCCCCTTCGCAGTGACCTTCTGACCGCTGACCCAAACTGGGGTGGTCTACTCCAGAGATATCGACGGTCGGACGTTAACCTTCGGCGTTTCCGGACGATTATACAAAAGCAACGTGTTGATCTATGATCACCAGACCGATAGCCTGTGGTCCCAGTTGAAAGAAACCGCCATTGCCGGACCGATGGTGGGCAGCAAGTTAAACAAAATTTCCGCCAAACGGATCAGTTGGAAACGCTGGGTAGCCGACCACCCCTCCACCAAGGTGCTTTCCACGGATACGGGCTACACCCGCAACTATGCCGTCGATCCCTACCAAGGCTACTACAAGGCCATGGGAATCATGTTTCCGGTGGGAGATGTGCGCACCGACCTGCCAGCCAAAGAGATGGTTCTGGGCATAGAAATTGGCGGCATGGCCAAAGCCTACCCGCTGTCGCACTTGGCGTCTGGAGGTACCCGCATTGGTGATACCATTGGCGGGCAGCGTATCCATATCGTGACATCGAAGGACGGTCAGGTGGTAGACGTGTTGGATGATCAATCCCAATCCGTTACAGCTATCTTTGCCTATTGGTTTGCCTGGCAGGCGTTCCATCCGCAAACGGCAGTCTTCACGGGAAATAACTAAATGGAAGGACGTTGCGATGCGCGGATGCCGCCTGCGGCAATCCGCCGAAACCGGTCAATCAGGTCGGTCATGTCTGGGAACATCGGTGCCTGGACGATCACTGCCTCGCCGCTCTCAGGATGGGTGAACCCCAACCTTGCGGCATGAAGCATCTGGCGATCTGCGCCTTGGGTGGCTGAGGCCGTTTGGCCGCAGACGGCTGCCAGCCGGTTGCGGGCGCCTCGACTGCTGTAAACCGGGTCGCCGATCACCGGGTGCCCCATAGATTGGCAGTGCACCCGAATCTGGTGGGTACGACCGGTACGGATATCCAAATCAAGCATACATACGCCGGCAAAGCGCTCACACACCCGCCAACGGGTCAGGGCTGGACGAGGCGTTCTCGTATTGACGGACATGCGTTTGCGGTCCATCGGATGACGGCCAATGGGCCGATCAATCCTGCCGGCCTTGGATGCCGGGAGGCCATAAACCAGCGCCAGGTAATGTTTGCTGACTCGGCGGGATTTGAACTGGTCCGCCAGGTGATGCATGGCCCGGCTGTTTTTGGCCACCGCCAGAGCACCTGAGGTGTCTTTGTCCAGGCGGTGGACAATTCCCGGTCGCAAACTGCCGGATATGCCTGCCAGGTCCGGGCAGTGGTGCATCAGGGCATTGGTCAACGTACCGCTGCTATGTCCCGGCGCCGGATGGACCACCATACCCGGTGCCTTGTTGACCACCAGCAGGGCTTCGTCTTCGTAAAGGATGTCAAGGGGAATGGCCTCGGGTTGAAAGCTGGGGACCTCCGGCAGATGGATCTCTCCTCGGACCCACTGGCCGGCTTTGGTCAGATAACCGGGCTTTCTGGTTGTACCGTCGACCCGGATACACCCCTGCCGAATCAGTTTTGCTGCAAATGAACGCGAAAGATGATCAATTTCGCTGGCCACCAGCGCGTCGAGGCGCCGGCCGGTTTGGCATGCGCTCACGCGGAAAGTAAAAGACGGCTGCGGGTTGGGCATGGAAGGCTGGGTCAGGCATCGTCGGATTTGAACAAGGCGGCAATCTCTTTGACAATGGCCTTTTCGTTCTTGTTCTTGGCGGTAGACAGTTCTTTGACCAGCAGGTTCTGAGCCGTATCGTAGAGTTTGCGCTCACCGAATGAGAGATCTTTGTTCAATTTGAGCAACGACAGATCTCGGAACACCTCGGCCACTTCGAATAACGAGCCGGTTTTAATCTTCTCCATATACTCCCGGTAGCGCCGATTCCAGGTCTGGTTGTCCATGGGCTGCTCTTGGCGCGAACGCATGACGTCGTATATCTTAGGGATATCTTTTTTCTGGATGACATCCCGTAGCCCTACCGATTCCACATTCCAGGTGGGAATCATGATCACCATGGCGTTTTCAATGATCTTCATAATGTAAAAGTCATGCTCTTCTCCGTTGACCACCTTGGTTTCGATGGCTTCGATGCGTCCGACACCATGGGCCGGATAAACGGCCAGATCACCTATCTTGAACCGTTTGGGAGGTGATGTGCCTTTTGAGTTGTCGTTCACCGATTTTTCAGACATGTGGGTACCAGTGATCAGGAGTTAAAGCCACCTCGAGCGGGTTTGGGCTCCCAGGTCAGCGCCCGGGCCTCACAGGCGACCGCTTGATTCGTGAATTCCGTAAGGGCGGGTTCCCCGTCGCCTCTTGGGGGAAGCAAATAATAAGCATATGGAATAGCACAATATACCATTGCAACCGCCAATAATCAATAAAAAAAGGATTGGCGCCGTCAGGCGCCAATCCTCTTGGAACTGCCGATTCATGCGGATCAAAACCACATTGGTGGCTACAGCAGGAACGGAACCATCAACAGGGCCACAACGTTTAGGATTTTGATCATCGGGTTAACGGCCGGGCCGGCGGTGTCTTTGTAGGGGTCGCCAACAGTGTCGCCGGTAACGGCGGCTTTATGGGCATCGGAGCCCTTGCCACCCAGGTGGCCGTCTTCAATGTACTTCTTGGCATTGTCCCAGGCGGCGCCACCGGTGGTCATGGACAAGGCCACGAACACACCTGTAACGATGGAGCCGATGAGCAAGCCGCCCAGGGCGATTTTGCCCAGCAGGAAGCCCACCAGCAAAGGCGCGACCACGGGCAGCAGTGCGGGCACCAGCATCTCCTTGAGGGCGAACTTGGTGACGATGTCCACGCATGCACCATAGTCCGGCTTGGCGGTGCCTTCCATGATGCCCGGGATTTCGCGGAACTGACGCCGCACTTCCTCGACCACAGCGCCGCCGGCATTGCCGACCGCCTTCATGGCGATGGAAGCAAACAGATAGGGCAGCAGACCGCCGATGAACAGTCCGATAATGACGTTCACGTCGGACAGGTCGAAAGCCATGGCTTCTTCGGCTCCGCCCTTGATCTGGAACTCCATCACGTAGGCGGCAAAGAGCACCAGGGCAGCCAGGCCGGCGGAACCAATGGCGTAGCCTTTTGTGACAGCCTTGGTGGTGTTGCCCACCGCATCCAGCGGATCGGTGACGGCACGAACACTCTCGTCCATCTCGGCCATCTCGGCGATGCCGCCGGCGTTGTCGGTGATGGGGCCGTAGGCGTCAATGGCGATAACCATACCGGTCATGGAGAGCATGGACATGGCGGCCATGGCGATGCCGTAGAGCCCGGCGAAATGGTAGGCCAGCATGATGGCGAAGCAGATGGCCAGCACCGGTGCCGCGGTGGCCTGCATGGAGACGGCCAGACCGGCAATGATGTTGGTGCCGTGGCCAGTGGTGGAAGCATCGGCAATGCTCTTCACCGGACCAAAGATGCCGGTGTAGTATTCGGTGATGATGACGATGACCACGGTCAGCACCAGGCCGATCAGCGCACAGTAAAAGATGTCCATGCCGGTGATGTCACCCAGGCCGGTCATGAACTTGACGCAGACATAGTAAAAGGCGATGGCCGCCAGTATGGCGGAGCCGAACATGCCTTTGTACAAGGCACCCATGATGTAGCCACCGCTGCCCAGACGGACGAAGAAGACGGCGATCATGGAGGCGATGATGGAGATTGCGCCAAGCACGAGCGGAAACTCGGTGGCCATGGGAACTTTGGGGAACAGCAGGTGGCCGATCAGCATGGCGGCCACGGCGGTGACGGCATAGGTCTCGAACAGGTCCGCGGCCATGCCGGCGCAGTCGCCCACGTTGTCGCCCACATTGTCGGCGATGGTGGCCGGATTGCGGGGATCGTCCTCGGGGATGCCGGCTTCAACCTTACCCACCAGGTCGGCGCCCACGTCGGCGCCCTTGGTGAAGATGCCGCCGCCCAGACGGGCGAAGATGGAAATCAGGCTGCCGCCGAAGCCGAGGGCGACCAGGGCGATGACGTCATGGGTGGCGGTGTAGTAGCCGGCCACGGAGGTCAAGGCCAGCCCGGCCACGATCATGCCGGTAACGGAACCGCCCTTGAATGCCATGGAGAGGCCGGCAGCCATGCCGTTTTTGGCCGCTTCGGCGGTACGCACGTTGGCCAGAACGGAAACGCGCATGCCGATATAACCGGCCAGAAATGAGGCCACAGCGCCCAGCAGAAATCCGAAAGCGGTTTTGGCGCCCATGGTGACAAAAATTATGGCAAAAATAATGACACCGGCAATACCCATACTTTTGAGCTGGCGATTCAGATAGGCGATGGCGCCTTCCTGAATGGCACCGGCGATGGCCTGCATTTTCTCATCGCCGGCAGGCGCGCCTTTGACGATACCAGCGAGGATAATCGAAAAGAGCACACCAGCTACACCGACCAACGTACACACGAGCGGTATGTTGTTCATTACAACTTCCATTCTTTCCTCCATTCAGTGGTTAGCGTGAAATCAAGGTTTTTTTGTTAAACCGATTCATGGCTTCCTTTGCGCCTTCACAAAGGATTACTTCGACGGCTTCCATGGCCCGTGATAGAAAGGATTCTAAGGTTGGACGCTGGTCGGCGTCAAAATCCCCCAGAACGTATTCCACCACCCCAATGTCGGCCTCGGGCCGTCCGACGCCCATTCGCACCCTCACGAAATTGTCGGTCCCCAGGGCGTCTATCAGGGACCTTACTCCATTGTGTCCTCCATCCCCCCCTTTCTCTTTGATTTTCAATCTTTCATAAGCAAGGTCAATGTCATCGTGGATGACGACCATATCCTCGCATTGCGTCCCGTAAATGTGTACGATATCGCCCACCGGCACCCCGGATCGGTTCATAAAGGCCAGCGGTTTGACGGCCATCACCGGAACACCGGCCAGACGGCCCTGGGCGATCTGAGCATGGATCCTGCCGCGGCAGGCGGTCAGCTTGAATTGATCGATCAGCCGGTCAACGGCCATAAATCCGATGTTATGGCGGTTAAAAGCATAGGCGTGACCCGGGTTTCCGAGTCCGACAATCAAATGCTTGCGACGATCTGCCATTGCGGCGATGGCGGCCCCTTATACGAAAGACTATTCAGCTGCCGGTTCTTCGGCGGCTTCAGTATCTTCAGCGGCCTCGACTCCTTCTTCACCCTCCAGTTCCTCTTCTTCTGCTTCCACTTCCTCTTCTTCAGCCTTCGGGCTGAGGACGGTCAAGATGGTAAAGTTGACCTCTGCAGGAATTTCAACATCTTCTTCCAGGGTGAGGTCTTCTACGTGAAACGAATCACCGATATCAAGGTCGGTAATGTCAATGGTAATATTTTCGGGAATTCGGCCGGGCAGACAAAAGACTTCCAGTTCACGGCGGATGATCTGCAGCATACCGCCTATCTCCACCCCGGCGCTCTTGCCGGTGACCGCCACCGGAACCATCACTTTGATCTTCTGGTCCATGGTGACTTCATAGAAGTCAAGATGGAGCAGATTGTGTGAGACAGGATGCCGCTGCATCTCCTTGATCATGACATTGCTGGTCCCATCCAGACCGTCGACGCGCAGCTTCAACAGTTTCTGTGATACGGCACCGGACTTGAAAATGGGATCCAAGTCGAGTTTATCGACGGTCAATTTGACCGGCGCTTTTTTGGGACCATATAAAATGGCCGGAATCTTACCTTCCCGCCGCAACACTCGCGACGGTCCGTTACCCACCGTCTCCCGCAGGGTTGCTCTAAGGTTCACAGTTTCCAACGGTTGGTTCCTCCTTAACGAAGATTACACAAACAAGGATGTTACCGAATCCCCGGTGTAGCTTCGGATGATGGCCTCCCCTACCAGATCGGAGATGGAAAGCACTTTGATTTTATTGCAGGTCGCCGCATTGGCGTTCAGCGGAATGGTATCCGTACACACGACACTGTTGATCGGCGAGGCGTTGATGCGGTCTACGGCCGGGCCGGAAAGTACCGGGTGCGCGCAGCAGGCGTGGACCTCCCGGGCGCCGTGCTCCGTGATCGCGTTCACCGCCTCGGTGAGGGTCCCGGCGGTATCGATCATATCGTCCTGAATGACCACCGTTTTGTCCTTCACATCACCGATCACCGCCATGGCCTGGGCTTTATTGGGGGCTGAACGACGCTTGTCCACAATGGCCAATCCCGCATTGAGTCGTTTGGCGAAGGCACGCGCCCGCTCGACCCCGCCGGCATCAGGGGACACGATCACCAAGTTTTCGTTAAAATTGGATTTAATGTAGTCTAAAAGCACGGGTGCCGCGTATAGGTTATCCACGGGGATATTGAAAAAACCTTGGATCTGGCCAGCGTGCAGATCCATGGTAATCACGCGGGTGGCCCCGGCAGTCGTCAGCAGGTCGGCAACCAATTTGGCGCTGATGGGCACACGGGGGGCCACCTTTTTATCCTGCCGGGCATAACCGTAGTAGGGAATGACAGCGGTAATTCGCCTGGCAGATGCCCGTTTGAGCGCATCCACCATGAGGAGCAGTTCGACCAGGTTGTCATTGACCGGATCGCAGGTGGATTGAATCACGAAGACATCTTTGGCTCTTACGTTCTCATCGATCTCGATCTGAATTTCGCCATCACTAAAGCGCTTGACGACCGCACCGCAAAGCGGCATCCCAAGGTATTCACCGATCTTTAACGCCAAATTCGGGTTGGAATTACCTGTAAAAATAGCGAAGTTATGCTTTTTCGGTGTCACTTTGTAAATGCCGCTCCTTGTTCCTTGGATTGGCTGGGGCGGGAGGATTCGAACCTCCGAATGCAGGAACCAAAATCCTGTGTCTTTCCACTTGACGACGCCCCAGCAGAAATATGCCGGTGCCTTGAGCACACACTCAAGCAACAACCGGGCCTTAGATCAAAAGGTCCGCCACATAAAGCGTCCAGTTTTGACTCTGCTGATTGTTACACAAGGCTGTATATGCTGAGATGGCTCGCTTGGGTGATTCATACAACCCAAACACGGCTGAGCCGCTGCCAGACATCATGGCTCCGACCGCTCCATGTGCCAGCAGCAAGCGCTTTATCTGTTTGATGACTGGAAACGACTTGACAGTTACCGTTTCCAGGTCGTTAACCAGATGGTCATCAACCTTGAAAATTCGGCCATCAAAGTGGAATTTACTAAGTTTTTTTTCGTCTTTTGTCAATCTTAAATTCAGATTTTTGTAGACCCATGCGGTGGACACCACCTCACCGGGATAGATCACCAAAGCCGTCCACGGAGTGAGGCGGGCAAAGGGCTCGAGCTTGTCGCCAATGCCGGTTGCCACAGCCGGCCGGCCCCCGATAAAGAAAGGAACGTCGGCACCGATGTGCCGGCCCAAGGCCATGAGCGCTGGCGTGGAAAGGGGGTTGCCGCATTGGGTGTTCAAAGCGGTCAGCATGGCAGCGGCATCGCTGCTGCCGCCGCCGAGACCGGCACCCACAGGAATTCGTTTGTTAATCTGAATGGTCAGACCTGAAAAAGGTGGCGTGCTGTGCTTGAAAGCGGCCTTGAGGAACAGACGGGCCGATTGGGCAGCCAGGTTGGCGTCATCTCGTGGTACGTCGGGATGGTCGCAGATGACGCGGATGCCCCTGCCTCCAGGTATCAGGGTCAAGGTGTCGAAAAGGGCCAAGGGGCACAGAAGGGAATGCAGCTCATGATAGCCGTCGGGACGTCTACCGGTAACACGCAGGAAAAGATTGATTTTGGCTGGCGCTTTTAGGTGCAACGGTTCCATGGGGAATACTGGCTGCGTGGCGTTATGCCGTTTCCTTTACGTAATGGATCCGCAGATCGTAGAGGATGTTTTTTAGCATCGCCGCCTCGTCGGTGTCCAGATTGCCTGCTGTCTTCTCTTCCAACATGGAAAGGATGTCGATGGTCTGCTTGGCCAGCGGCAGATTTTTGGTCTTTTCGCCGCTAATGGGATCCTCCATGAGGCCCAATTGTACCAGCGCCGACGAATTGAGCGAAAAAATAAAGGTGGCGAAATTGATGGCGGGCAGGGGCGATTGGCTGTCCGGACGCATTTTACCGGTGTTGTCTTGCTTTTCGTCTGTCATGGCGCATGCTCCTAAAATATTGATTGTTACCGCTATGTCAGCGGGTGGGAAAACTTTTCCGGGCGGCAAGATCGTTGAAGCGTTCGCTTGTCGTGCCACAGACGGTATGCTTAAAATTCAAGCGGTGTAACCGTCTTGACCAGCGAAAGCTGGCGCATCTCCTCCACGACCGCCTCGGGGATGGGCGTGTCGGTGGTCAGAAATACGATGTTGCGGTCCCCCTCTTCCTCCTGCCCCACCTGCATTCTGCCGATATTGATGTTGTGTCGTCCCAAGGTGGTGCCAATCTCTCCGATGGAGCCGGGCTTGTCGATGTTTTGGATCAAGGCCATGTGTCCATCGGGTATCATCTCCAGGCGAAACTTGTCGATCTTGACGATCCGTGGATCTTTCTTTCCGAAGATCGTCCCCGAAACAACGCACTCCATCTCGGTGCTGATCGCACGTACGGTGATCTGGTTGACGTAGAAATCCGATTCGGCGCTACTGGTTTCCGTTACCTTGATGCCCCGCTGCTGCGCCATGACATGGGCGTTTACAAAATTCACATCATCTTTGACAACCGGCGTCAGCATGCCCTTGAGTACGGCTGTGGATACGGGTGAGAGATCCAGGTCTTTGAAGTCGCCACAGAACTCTACGACCACCTCTTTCATGGGGCCTTTCACCAGCTGGGCCTGGAGACATCCCATGCGATCGGCCAGGGTGAGGTAAGGGCCGATCTTTTTCAAGACCTCACCGGTCACGGAAGGCATGTTGACCGCATTGATCACCGTACCGGCGCTGAGAAAATCGATGATCTGCTGGGCAATGGCTACGGCTACATTGGTCTGGGCTTCGCGGGTGGACGCACCCAGGTGGGGGGTACATATCACCCGTTCGTGGGCAATCAACGGGGACAAACCCGGGGGCTCCGTTTCGAATACGTCCAGGGCTGCCCCGGCCACCTGGCCGCTCTCGATGGCCGCCAAGAGGGCGCCTTCATTGACGATGCCACCACGGGCGCAATTGATAATCATCACCCCCGGCTTCATCTGGTCGAGAGCAGACTGATTTATCATTCCGACCGTATTTTTCAATTTGGGCACGTGCACGGTGATGTAATCGGCCCGCCTGTACAAGTTCTCCAGATCCACGCTTTCGAACCCCGCCTTTTGGATCTGTTCCGGATTCACAAAGGGGTCGTGGATGATCAC
Source organism: Desulfosarcina sp. (assembly GCA_050124445.1). GTDB lineage: Bacteria > Desulfobacterota > Desulfobacteria > Desulfobacterales > Desulfosarcinaceae > Desulfosarcina. Next base: position 11,939 of record JASFFF010000001.1, on the reverse strand, counting down.
ATTCATCTTGAGCCCGCGGGCACGATCGGCAACAATAGCACCAATTTTGCCATATCCGATGACCCCAAGCACCTTGTTGAAAATTTCTCGCCCCTGCAGTTTTTTCTTCTCCCAGCGACCGTCTCGCAAAGAAGCGGTTCCCTTAGGAATGTTGCGGGTCAGGGCGAGCATCATGGCAATCGCGTGTTCGGCCGTCGTTACCACGTTGCCGGTGGGTGTATTCATCACCACCACCCCGCGACGGGTGGCTTCGGGAATGTCCACATTGTCCAGTCCGATTCCAGCTCGTCCCACCACCTTGAGTCTCGATGCGGCCTGCAAGAGGTCGGCGGTTACTTTGGTGGAACTGCGGATCACCAGGGCGTCATATTCGCCAATAATCGCCTTGAGCGCCTCTGGTTCCAGGCCGGTTTTTACGTCCACCGCCAAACCTGGCGTATCTTGAAACATGCGGATTCCATCTTCACCCAGATTGTCACTGACCAACACCTTCATGAGAAACATCCTTCCTATGATGGTTGATAGATCACTTTACCTGTAAGCACGCACCCAAGTGATACCCATCGGCAGGTCCCTGGCCGTTGGCCAATAAACAAAACACTTTTCAGCAATGATGGTCCCGAAGGGGCGATGGACGAGAAAAGGCAAGCGGCCGACAGCCTCTTTGTTGGAGGCGCATTTTAGTGAAAACCGATGCAACATTCAACCCATATTTTATAACCTGGTGATTGATCTCTGGTGCGATCAGCACCAGGGCTCCACAGCGGCCCGCTCGTTTTCCAAAATGGGTCGCCAGTTGACGTGGTAGTGCATATCAAAATCGTTGTATCTGGGCGTAAAAACGGCAACGTAGAGCGCTTTGGGAAGGTCGGGAAACGCTTCTATCCACAACAGATCCGCCACCTTCAAGTCAAAATCTCGGCAGATCCGTTTTCCCAGGCTTTCAGCGCAGCTGGTCTTGAAAATCCCCCCTTCTTTACGAAAAGCAAGCACCGCGTAAGGCCGGATGTGGGGAAAAACGGCCTTGCCGGATGATAAATTGATGATTTTCACCCGCCAGGCACAGGCATGTGTCGGGCTTTTGCCTGGATCCTCCTTGCGTTCCAGCATGTATTCCCCGTCGTAAACGATCATGACCGCCTCGCTGTTGCAATGACCCGAACTGAGCGTTTCCCCTTTTAAAGGGAACGAATGCGAAACGATTACGTTCAATGGCCACCATCGATCATTCGAAAAAGCGGGCCATGCTCAGTTGGGATCTCGGTGGGTCGGGTATCAGTTTATAGAAACCCAGCGCTGGCGACAAATAATTTCTGACAGCAGTCTGCAGTGGACAGGACACCGGTCACCAATTGAAAACCCGCATCCGTTAGGACGCGGGTTCTCGTATCTAGAAAGCTAGATGTGAGCCGTTTTCCCAAACCGACGGCTTATTGTTTATCTTTTTCTTTCACCTCTTCGAAATCAGCATCCACCACATCGTCGTCCGCACTGGCGGCACCTGCATCTGCACCGGCCTCAGGGTCCGGTCCACCGGCACCGGCGGCACCCGCCTCGGAAGCTTGTTTGTACATGGCCTCGGCCACCTTGTGCGATGCCTGGGTGAGCGCTTCGCTCAGGCGCTGAATCTCGGCAACATCATCGCCCTCCATGGCCTTTTTCAGATCTGCGGAGGCCGATTCGATATTGCCGCGAGTTTCGGCATCCACCTTGTCTCCAAGATCTTTCAATGATTTTTCGGTGGTATAAATCAAGGTGTCAGCGTGATTTCGGGCTTCGACCAGTTCCCTCTTCTTCTTGTCCTCATCGGCATGCAATTCGGCATCTTTTACCAACTTGTCGATCTCTTCCTTGGAAAGGCCGCTGGAGGCGGTAATTTGAATAGACTGCTCCTTGCCTGTAGCCATATCCTTGGCGGAAACATTGACGATGCCGTTGGCGTCGATGTCGAACGTCACTTCGATCTGCGGAACGCCGCGGGGAGCTGGCGGTATACCCACGAGTTCAAAACGTCCCAGGGTCTTGTTGCTGGCAGCCATTTCACGTTCACCCTGAAGTACATGGATGGATACTGCCGGCTGGTTATCTGCTGCAGTGGAGAAGACCTGACTCTTACGCGTTGGAATGGTCGTATTTTTATCGATCAATCGGGTCATGACCCCACCCAATGTCTCGATACCCAGCGAAAGCGGGGTCACGTCCAATAGCAGAACATCCTTGACATCGCCCTTGAGGACGCCGCCCTGGATACCCGCACCAAGGGCCACCACTTCGTCGGGGTTGACGCCCTTGTGCGGATCCTTGTCGAATATCTGTTTTACGCGTTGTTGAACAGCCGGCATACGGGTCATGCCACCCACAAGGATCACCTCGTTGATTTCTCCGCTCGACAAGCCGGCATCTTTCAGTGCTGTCCGGCACGGAGATTCCAGCTTATCCAGCAGATCGGCGACCATGCCTTCCAATTTGGCTCGCGTAATCCTCACATTCAAATGCTTGGGACCGCTGGCGTCGGCGGTGATAAAGGGCAGGTTTACATCGGTCTCCATGGAGGATGAAAGCTCCATTTTGGCTTTTTCTGCCGCCTCTTTGAGGCGCTGCAGGGCCATTTTGTCGTTTCTCAGGTCAATGCCCTGATCCTTTTTGAATTCGTCAGCCAAAAAATCGATCAGCCGCAGGTCAAAGTCCTCTCCACCCAAGTGGGTATCGCCATTGGTTGCCTTGACTTCAAATACCCCTTCGCCAATCTCCAAAATGGAAATGTCGAACGTACCGCCACCCAGGTCGAAGACGGCAATCTTTTCCTCGCTGCGCTTGTCGAGCCCATACGCCAGTGAAGCCGCCGTGGGTTCGTTAATAATGCGCAGCACATTCAGGCCGGCAATTTTACCGGCATCCTTGGTGGCCTGCCGCTGGCTGTCGTTAAAGTAGGCCGGTACGGTAATCACCGCGTCGGTCAACGATTCTCCCAGGTAATCTTCAGCATATTTTTTGATATGTGCCAGAATAAACGAAGAGATCTCAGCCGGACTGTGCAGCTTGCCCCTCAGATCAATGCGTACATCACCGTTTTCCGCCTCTTTAATCTGGTAGGGGAGGATCTTGATGTCAGCTTGTACTTCGGGAGAGGCGTATTTTCGGCCAATCAGCCGCTTGACGGCAAACACGGTGTTTTCCGGGTTGGTTATGGCCTGCCGTTTGGCGATCTGCCCCACCATCCGTTCACCACTTTCGCTGACAGCCACGATAGACGGCGTGGTTCGCCCACCTTCGGGGTTGGTAATCACTGTGGCGTCGCCGCTTTCCATAATGGCTACACAGGAGTTGGTGGTCCCGAGATCAATTCCAATAATCTTGCCCATGTGATGTTCCTCCTTACCTTCGACGATCTTAGAGATATAAATGGCTATGCGTTGGTATCAACCGATTTTTCTTCCGGCTGTCCGTTTTGGGCAGTTTTTGAAACCACCACCATGGCCGGACGAAGCAGCCGGTTATGCATTAAATATCCTTTTTGAAATTCCTGAACCACCGTGTTGGGGGGTTGGTCCGTGCTCTCCTCCTGACACATGGCCTGGTGGAAGGCTGGATCGAAGGGTTCACCCAGTGCCTGAATAGCGCTGACATGGTGCTTCTCTAAAATCTTATTGATTTCGTTAAGTGTCAGGGCAACACCGTCAATCACTCCCTGATCATTCTGATTGTCCACGGTAGCCGAGGCAATGGCCCGCTCTAAATTGTCAACCACGGTCAACAGTTGCCGGATCAGGTTTTCGGTGGCGTATTTGCGGGTATCTTCCAAATCACGGGCGGCCCGCTTTTTGTAGTTGTCCAGTTCGGCAGCCATCCTGAGCATGCGGTCGTGATAGTCACTGGCCTCGGCCTGTGCGGCGGCCAGTTTGTCCTCGAGCACCTTCAGGGGGTCGGTTTCTTCAGCCGGCGCCTCAGGTACATCATCTGCCTGCGAAACCGAAGAGGGACGCTCTTGCCCATCTTTTTGGCTGTCTTCCTCAATCACAATTTTCTTCTTTTGTGCCATCAGCTCCTGTCTCTCCTGGTATCACTGGAATTTCTCATCTTTACGTGTGGCGGGCACCCGATCGATCAAAATCGTTTTAAATTTAAGCTATTGAAACCGTACGGGTCCGTAAAGTTGACAAAAAATAAGACCAGATAGAGGCTTGTCAAGGACTGGCACACCCTTCCTCGAATATTAATTTTTATATGTAAATCTAAAAGGTTGAAGCGTCATTACAGGCACCGCGAATTACCGCCTAAGCTGGGTTCGACCGGATCATTTGATAGGTGGGTTCCTTGACAGGCATCCAACCAACACATAGGCGGGGGCGGCTGGAGCGGATCGATTGAAAGATGTTGGTAACAATAGCAATCATACCTGAGGCAAGCGGCGCGGCTGGTCACCGGCTGAGGCTGTGGGATCGATTGCAGTTGCAGGTTGGGCCTATTTCTGCCGGGCAGGGTGGTTGTGCACCCCCCGTCGAACCGATCCGAAAAATCAGCGCCACGGTGTGACCGGGATCGATCCACGACACAAACCGCATCCCTTATCGCTGCTTCCTTCCGGACCTGACGAGGTTCGAGACCGTCTGTTGCGCGGCGGCCGGTCAAAATGACCTGATTTTCTCGGCATAAATCCTAAAGGGGGAATTCAGCCCCGCATGAAGCGGATTTCGGGTGTAGGGCACCGCTGGCTCCCCGCCTAGCACAACCGGGCCTCCTATAGTATGATCCAAACGCATATTTCAAGAGATAAGTGAACATCTTTTACCATTCATCGGCTTGACGGTCACCGTGCCAGCATGCGATAGATCGAGGGTCGCAGCCAAATTAAACAGATCAATTAACACCGTCGGAGGAATCATAATGGTGCGAGCCGTGAATACGATCGTCTTGCTGGTGACGTTGCTTTTCGCAGCCGGGTGCGCCGCCGTCGTCGTCGGCGCCGGTGCCGGTGCCGGCGTGTATACGTGGGTCAAGGGAGAGTTGATCCGCTCCTATGCCAACGACTTTGAACGCACCAAACGTGCATCACTGGAAAGTCTGGCATACCTTAAAATAACCGTCGACGAACAAACCCAGGAAAACAGTCAAGCCACCATCAAAGGGCACCAGAGCGATGGATCACCGGTGACGGTGAAAATTCGAACCATTCGCTATGACATGACCGAAGTGGCCATTCGAAGCGGTTATGTCGGCTACTGGGATCGGAAAAATGCCGAACTGATCCATGCCACCATTCTCAACACCATCTGATCCGAAAACGCTTCAAGCGACAGTGGAGCAGACGTTGGCAGCCCACAGCATGCTGGTCCCGGGAGACCGGGTGCTGGTTGGGGTGTCCGGCGGCCCGGATTCCATGGCCCTGCTCCACCTGCTCGACCGGATGGCGCCCAAACTGAAAATCAACGTGGGCGTGGCCCACTTGAACCATTGTCTGCGTGGTGCCTCTGCACAAAAGGATGCAGATCTGGTTCAACAGGCGGCCACCACCCTGGCCCGTCCCTGCCACATGGGCCGGGCCAATGTCTTCAAAGTGAAGCGTCATCTGGGACTCTCCGTGGAGATGGCCGCCCGGCGGGTGCGCTACGCATTCTTCAAGAAAGTCATGGCTGACCAGGATTACCAAAAGCTGGCCTTGGGCCACCATATGGATGACAACGCCGAACAGATCCTAATGGCCCTGGCGCGGGGAACCGGCCCACGCGGGCTGGCGGGAATCGCTCCGGTTCGCGATAGACGGATTATTCGCCCGTTGATCAATGTCAGTCGATCCCAGATCGAGGCCTATGTTCAAAGCGAAGGTATCACCTGTGTGTCGGATGCATCCAATGAGGACACCCGTTTCATGCGCAACCGCATCCGTAAACAATTGCTGCCCATGTTGGCCGCATCATACAACCCACGCATCAAAGAACACCTGAACCAACTGGCCTGCGTGATGCGCATGGAGGAGACCTGGCTCGAGGGCGTGGTGGCAAAGCAATATGAAAAAATGCTCATGGATCGAGAGCACGGTCGAATCACGCTGTCGCTTGACCGGTTGCGCCAGAGCCACCCGGCCTTGGCCCGGCGCTTGGTTCGAATGGCCCTGCGCAATCTGACGGGCACATTGCAGCGCATTGGCTATGAGCACATCCAAGCGGTATGTCGACTGCTGACAGGCAATGGTGGCGAGAAGGCGTGTCACCTGCCCGGCGGCATCCGCGTTGTGCGAAGCGGCAAGCAACTGATACTCCTTCTTGTCGGTGGCAGAAGCCGACGCATTGACGACGCATCCATTCAGCTTCATGCCACGATATATGCTCGGGTCGACAAACTGTTTCCTGCCGAAATTGCAGTTGAATCCATGGGATTCGGTCTTCGCTTCTCCCCGTGCAGGGCCCGCGATTTGCCTCGATGGGCCAAGGCAGACCGAAACTGGGCCTATTTTGACCTAGAGCGCATCACGCCGCCCCTTACCGTCAGGTCCGCGGTGCGCGGTGATCGATTCACGCCCCTGGGCAGCCCCGGCTCCCAAAAGCTAAAGAAATTCTTCATCGACCAGAAAATTCCCCGGCAGGACCGGCCTCGCATACCGGTGCTGGCGGACTCCAGGGGCATTGTCTGGCTAATCGGCCAACGCATCGATGATCGGGTGAAGGTGACATCGGAGACATCGCAGATTCTCGGCGTTGAATTTTTCTTGCTTGACACACGATGATGGTTAATATGAACCTAATATAAAAGCCGATAACCGCTCACACAAATTGAAATCGTTTGGGGAGGAAATCACTTTTGAATCCATTCTACAAAAACCTGGCCCTGTGGCTAGTCATCACCTTGATGATGGTCATGCTATACAATCTGTTCAATCAACAGCAACTTGCCCAAAATGACATCAGCTACTCGGAATTTCTGGCCATGGTCGAAGCCGATCGGGTAGCCGAGGTTTCCATTCAGGGTCAGGAAATACGGGTGACAGACCTCAACCGCAGCCAGTTCAAGATCTATGCCCCCAATGACCCCGCATTGATTCAACGTCTTAAGGACAAAGGCATCACCATTCATGCCAAGCCCCCGGCGGAGTCGCCGTGGTACATGTCGGTACTGGTCTCCTGGTTTCCCATGATCGTCCTCATCGGGGTGTGGATCTTTTTCATGCGTCAGATGCAAAGTGGTGGCGGCAAAGCCATGTCCTTCGGGAAAAGCCGGGCCCGTCTGCTCTCAGACCAGCAGGAAAAGGTCACCTTCGAAGATGTGGCTGGTATCGATGAGGCCAAGGAAGAGTTGGGTGAAATTGTTGATTTTTTGCGAGATCCTAAAAAATTCACCCGTTTGGGAGGACGTATCCCCAAGGGCGTTCTGCTTATGGGCCCCCCGGGTACCGGCAAGACATTACTCGCCCGAGCCATTGCCGGCGAAGCAGGCGTGCCTTTTTTTAGTATCAGCGGATCTGATTTTGTCGAGATGTTTGTTGGCGTGGGGGCGTCGCGGGTCAGGGATCTTTTCGTGCAGGGCAAAAAGAATGCCCCCTGTATCATTTTTATTGACGAAATCGATGCCGTCGGTCGTCATCGCGGTGCCGGCCTGGGCGGCGGTCACGATGAACGCGAACAGACCTTAAACCAATTGCTGGTGGAAATGGACGGGTTTGAATCCAATGAGGGAGTAATTCTCATCTCGGCCACCAACCGTCCGGATGTGTTGGACCCTGCCTTGCTGCGGCCGGGCCGCTTTGATCGTCAGGTCGTTGTGTCGCTGCCCGACATCAAAGGCAGAGAAAAGATACTTCGGGTGCACATGAAGCGCACACCCATCGCGTCGGACGTGGATCCGGTTGTGCTGGCCAAAGGAACACCCGGTTTCTCCGGCGCCGATTTGGAGAACCTTGTCAACGAAGCCGCTTTATTGGCGGCCAAGCGCGACAAAGAGCGTTTGGACATGGTTGACTTCGAGGATTCCAAAGACAAGGTTTACATGGGTCTCGAGAGAAAATCCAAGGTGATTAGAGAGGAGGACCGTTTGACCACTGCCTACCATGAAGGCGGTCATGCCTTGGTTGCCCGTTTCATTCCCGGGACCGATGCAGTCAACAAAATCACTATCATCCCTCGAGGTCGGGCTGCCGGTGTTACCTGGTTTCTTCCTGAGGAACGCGACTTTCGCTACAAAGATCAGCTCGAGGCAGAATTGGCCATCGCTTTCGGAGGCAGGGTGGCCGAGGAAATTGTTTTCGATCGCATCAGCACCGGTGCATCCAACGACATCAAAAAGGCCACCGAACTGGCCCAACAGATGATTCGCAGCTGGGGTATGAGTGAAGCTCTAGGACCGCTCTCTTTCGCCAAGAATGAAGAGCAGGTGTTCTTGGGACGAGAAATTGCTCAGCATCGCGACTATTCCGAAGAGACGGCCAGAAAAATCGACGCCGAAATCAACGCTCTCGTCACAAGGGCCTATGAACGGGCCAAGTCCGTGTTAACCGACCATCTTGATGTGCTGCACAAGCTGGCTGAACAGCTTTTGGAGAAAGAGACCATCTTGGGAGCAGAATTGGACGCAATGATACGCGAGGTGCGGCCGGGCATTCAACTGCCGGAAAAACCCAGTGAAAAGGAGGCCCACGCGGACGACAAAACCGAGTCGATGCCGAATGCAGCCGAAACGACGGCGGCGGACCAGCCTCAACCGCCCCACGATGAGACGCCAAACAATTCGGATACCGGGGAAAACGCGAAGCCACAATAAGCGATCGTCCGACAAGTAAATCCAACACCACATGAGCGCATCAATGCCGGCTACCACCATTGCCTGTGGTGCCAAGACCCTAAGGCTGGATCAAGGCACTTTGATCATGGGCATCATCAACGTGACCCCAGACTCGTTTTCGGACGGTGGTCATTTCTTTTCACCTGAACGGGCCGTGAATCAGGCCATGCGGTTGGTCGAAGAAGGAGCGGACATACTGGACATCGGCGGTGAGTCCACGCGCCCATTTTCTGAACCGGTGAGTGCAGCGGAAGAATCGGATCGCGTCCTGCCGGTCATCGAAGCGCTGAGCAGCACGGTTACGGTTGCCCTGTCCATCGACACAACCAAGGCTTCGGTAGCCCGTCAGGCAGTGTCGGCCGGAGCGACCATTATTAACGATGTCAGTGCATTGCGTATGGATCCACATATGGCTGCAACGGCTGCAACGTGTCGGGTCCCCCTGATTCTCATGCACATGAAGGGCTCGCCCAAGACCATGCAGGTCGACCCGGTTTACGACGATTTGATAACCGAGATCGGCGATTTCTTATCCCAGGCCATGGATCGGGCAACGGCCGCCGGCGTGGACCGCTCCGCCATCATTCTCGATCCGGGAATCGGTTTTGGCAAAACCATTGCGCACAATCTTCAGATCATCCGGCAGATGGATCGGTTTCACCATCTGAACGCCCCGCTGCTGATCGGCCCCTCAAGAAAAATGTTCATTCGACAGCTGCTCAAAAACCCATCCAAAAAAGACATGGACCCCCTCTCGGTGGAAGTGGCCCGTGGTACCCAGGCAGCGGTGGCCGCCGCTGCCCTGAAAGGCGTCCAGATCGTACGGGTTCACGACGTGGCTCGCACCCGTGCCACATTGACCATCGTCGACGCCATCAATTCGGCCTGACGCCTATGACGACATCTTCGACCTCAAACAAAAAACGCGCCGGTGCCAGGATGTGGTGGCTGGTATTCGCCCTGCTCTTGGGTGTGGCCATCCTGGTCCTGATGACCAATAATGAAAACCAGGAAATGGAAATTGCCGTCCCCGTAACCTTCAGCAACCTTGCCGACAATTTGCTGCTGATCGACGCTCAGCGACAAATGGTCAAAGTGGTGGTGGCCGGCAGCGTTTCCAGCGTGGATGCCATCGATCCCCTGGCTGTCTCCTGCCGTCTGGACTTGACCGGCAAGGGTAAAGGTACCCACACCATCCCGATTGAGATGTCGGATGTCACGCTGCCAAAAAAAATCACCCTCAAGCGCCTGCTTACCTCATCGCTGACCATCCAGCTGGAACAGGTAGCTGTGAAGACGGTGGATGTGATTGCCGTTTTAGCTGGTTATCCGGCAACGGGGTTTGCCGTTGTAGACGTATCGCTGACGCCGAATCGGATTACTCTGAGAGGCAGAGCGACCATGCTCGCAGATATCGACACCGTCAAAACACGACCCATCGATCTGGAGGCAGCAGCCGAACCCTTTAAAAAAGAGGTCCCCCTGAGCTTGCCGGAAGTGATTGCCGTGGATCCACCGTTGCGCATTGTGATTGCGCAAGTGGATATAAAAGAACGCATCATCACACGCGTCCTGGAAAACGTTCCCGTAGCTGGTTTGGGCAGCGCAGCGGGCCATCAAATCCGACCTGAAACCATTACCTTGACCGTCAGCGGGCCGGAGAACATCGTTAATGGCATCGAATCCGACCCGGCCTTTGCTGTTACCGTGGACCTGACGGGCCTGCCTGCGGGAAGCCATCGGCTCACGGCGACCATCAACCTGCCGGTTCAAACCAAACTGGTCCAAGTGAGTCCTGAACGCTTCTCCGTAACCATTCCAAGATAGGGGATGAAACGATCATGCTGCTTGTCATCGATGTGGGCAACACCAACACGGTCATGGGTATCTATCGAGAAAAGGCGCTGCTCAAGGATTGGCGGATCCGCACGGAGCATAAAACAACCGAAGATGAGTTCAACGTCATCGTCACCAGCTTGTTTGCCAATGGGGATATTGACGCCGCCGCCATCGAGCGAACCATCATCTCCTGTGTCGTCCCGCCCATGGTCACCATTCTGGATTCATTTTGCCGCAAATATTTGGGGCATGCCCCCCAGTGGGTGGATGCCCATTCGTCTACGCGAATGCCCATTTTAATTCACAATCCCTCCGAGTTGGGTGCTGACCGCATCGTCAACTCCGTGGCCGCGTATCATAAATATCGCCAAAGTTTGATCATCATCGATTTCGGCACGGCCACGACCTTCGACCTGGTGTCGGAAAAGGGCGAATACCTGGGCGGTGCCATCAGCCCGGGAATCATGATTGCCTCCGAGGCCCTTTTCAGGGAAGCCTCAAAGCTGCCGCGGGTGGAAATCTTCGAGCGGCCGGAAAACGTGGTGGGCAAGGATACGGCAGGCAGCATCAAATCCGGTATCATTTTCGGCTATGCCGGTTTGGTAGATGGAATCGTCGCGCGCATGAAGGCCCAAATGGAGACTGTACCAATGGTGCTGGCCACAGGTGGGCTGGCATCGCTGATGGCCGATGTGGCTTACAGCATTGAAAAGGTCGAGTCTGCACTTACCCTGGAAGGGCTTCGCATTATCAGCCAGGACCTCAACTAGCCCGGATGTCTGGCCTTGGCATGTCATTGGGATTAATGGTCGCCCGCCAAATAGCCGATAAAACCTTTGATGCTGTTCAATAAGAATCCGCGTTCGCGCACCTGGACCTCGGGCGGGAATTGATTCAAACCCTTCAGGTTGGTGTCTTTTTCCAGCATCATATCGACCCATTGATTGGCAACCAGGTCCGACGTCTGCCTCCCCGCCACTGCTTGCATAGACAGAGTCTCTTTCCAAAAATGCAATTGCTGGCGATGCCGCTTAAGCAAGTTCCTGCCATCGCCATGCATACCCAGATGGCCGTAGCACATCGTCTCGGCGCCGGCGTCGATGAGTCCATCGATGCTGGACAACGATGTTTGCATGAAAAAACGTGGCGGTGTGGCCGGACGAAGATAGCGCGCTCCCGATGGCAACGACAGGCATACGCCGCCTGCCTCGCCGGCAAACAGAAAGTCACCGGCGGCAATGGCATAATGATGGGGCGAATGGCCGGGTGTGTCCAGCAGTCGAAACGGTGCCGATGCCAGATCCCGATCGGTGGCGATGCGGGCGGATTTC